>SLSB01000676.1 GCA_007130675.1 Candidatus Hydrogenedentota bacterium
AATTTTGCCGATTTCGGCATCGAACCGGTCGCGCGGCTGTTCGACGCCATCTGCGCCCACGCGGGCAAAGAACGGCCCAGATAAGCGTCTTCCCGAGGCGATGACGCCGTCGACGACGATTATTCTCCGATAATCTTCACCAGCGCGCGTTTACGGCGCTTGCCGTCGAGTTCGTAGTAGAAGATCTGCTCCCAAGGGCCGAAGTCGAGTTTGCCGTCGGTCACGGCCACGACCACCTCGCGGCCCATGATGGTGCGCTTGAGATGGGCGTCTGCATTGTCTTCGTAGCCGTTGTGGGCGTACTGGTCATAGGGTTTTTCGGGCGCGAGTTTCTCGAGCCAGCGCTCGAAATCCGAATGCAGGCCCGACTCGTTGTCGTTGATAAACACGCTCGCGGTGATGTGCATGGCATTGACCAGCACCAGTCCCTCTTGTATGCCGCTTTCGTGCAGGCACTTCTCGATCTCCGGTGTGATGTGAATGATCTGCCGCCGCTTCGGGGCGTTGAACCACAGTTCCTTGCGATAACTCTTCATGGTTGCCTTCTCCTTCCAGCTCAAGACCGCGCCTTCTCGTTCCCGCGATTTTAGCCAATTGCCGCCGGGTTTTGCACAGGGGGCAGCACATAAGGGCTGGTGCGGACCGTGCGGACTCCGCAAGTACAGCGGGTCCGGCAGGGGGCCTCTCACTCCCTTTCCAACACATCGAGCACGTGGTCGAGTTCGGCTTCGGTATTGTAGAAATGGGGCGAGAAGCGCAGAAAGGCCTCGCCGGCGCGGTTGTACCGTAGCGAGACGGCAATGTCTGCCGTGCCGAGACGACGGGCCACTTCGCGCATGTCCTTCTCTGGGTGCGTGACCGTGATGATGCCGGACCGTTCGGCGTCCGACGCCTCGGGCGACCGGTCGCGTTCCTCGATGTATCGTCTGTAGCCCAGCACACGGACAGCCTCGACAAACCCGCGCCGCAGACTCAGTATGCGCTCACTGATGGCGTCTATTCCGATCGAGAGGAGCAGCTCGAGCGAGGCGTCCATGCCTACGATGCCCGGCAGGTTGAGCATGCCCGGTTCGTAACGCCGCGCCCCTTCGTAATAGTCGATGGTTTCTTGTGCGATGAAATGCGGAGACACCACGTTCCACGAGCCCAACAGAGCGGGCTCGAGGATGTCGAACTTGTCGCGGCTCACATAGACAATGCCCGCTCCCGCGGGGCCAAGCATCCATTTGTGCGAATCGGCGCTGAGGAAATCGACATGTGAGACGTCTACCGGAAATGCCCCGAGCGTTTGGATGGCATCGAGGCAGAACAGAATGCCGCGTTCGTGCAGATTCCGGCCGATGGTGTCCACATCGATGCGGAACCCGCTGAGAAAATGGGCGGTGGCGAGCGCGACCAAACGGGTGCGGTCCGTCAACGCCGCCTCGACAACGTCCCACGTGATCACCCCCGGCGCACCGGGCTCGAGCGCGACGGGTTTCACCCCCCGCTTTGCCAGGGCCGTCCAGGGATACACGTTGGCTGGATAGTCGTCCTGATAGTAGATAACCTCGTCGCCGGGTTGCCACGGCAAGCCCGCGGCAACGAGACTCAATCCCAGCGAGGTGGGCCCGAGCAACGCGATCTCGCCGGGGTCCGCGCCGATCAACTCGGCCGTGTGCTTCCGGGCGGCGGCTACCCGCGATTCGGTCCAGGCGCCCTCCTGCTGGTGGCGCGACCCGCGCTCGAGGAAGGCGCCCATGGCCTCGGCGGCGGCGCGCGGCAGAGGCGCGACCCCCGCATGCCCGAGAAACACGCACTCGCGCGTCACGGGGAAGGCGGTGTGGCGCGCCGTCTCGCTCGAGCATATGGCATGCAGGTCCATTGCACGAGTGTAGCGTGTCGAGCGGGGCAGAAGCGAACCCTTGGCGCCGGGTTTGCCGCAGGGCGAAAAATGTCAAAACGTCTGTTTGACGGATTGCGTGTTAATTTGATAAACTATTGACCGATCTTTGCTTGGAGGAATCGCCTTGTCTGGCTTGAAGATACCGGTGTCGGCACTCGAACGCGGTGCGTACGAGGTCGATGCGTCTGTTCCTGAAGAGGAGTTGCGGCCCGAAGGCGCCAAACAGCTCGCGCTCGGGGTAACCCGCGTCCGGGGCAGAATGACCACGGTGCCGCCCCGTTACGTGTTCCTCGGGGAACTGACGGGGACCTATTTCCGGGAGTGCGACCGGTGCCTCGCGGATACCGAGGTGGTGTTCAGATACGACGTGGTCTGGACGTTTCAGCATGGCGTGGCGCCTATCAGCGCTGACCCTGCGTCCGAGCAGGAACTCGATGAAACGGACAGCGGCGAGACCGAGACCATGTTTTTCGAGGGCGCCGAGATTGATTTGGGCCTCCCTGCATGGGAGGAGCTGGTGCTTTTGGCCCCTTCGAAAACGCTGTGTCAGGATACGTGCGCGGGCTTGTGCCCGCAATGCGGGGCCAATCGCAACGAATCGCCGTGCGATTGCAAGACCGAAGAAGACCCCGACGAATTTGGAAACGATGGGTTGTCGGGCTTGGCGAACCTGTTTCCCGACCTGGACCCGAAAGACTCGAAGGAGTAATAACGTGCCGGTACCGAAAAGACGCACTGGAAAGACGCGCCGCAATACCCGGCGGTCTCATCATGCGCTGGAAAAGCCGAATCTCAGCGAATGCCCGAGCTGTGGCGAGCGCGTGCGGCCGCATCGCGTATGCCCGAAATGCGGCCACTACAAAGAGCGCTTGTCCGTCAATATCGATAACGAATAATCCGTTGCAGGCGTGTTGATGACCGGCGCCCGTTCCCTGTTGTTCGGGCGTCGTTTCGTACCGGTGCAGCACGCCGCCGCGGGGCAGTAAAGGAACCGGCAGGGGGACCGCATGCGAATCGCTCTCGATGCCATGGGTTCTGACCACGCTCCAAGCCCGGAGGTTCGGGGGGCTGTTGAAGCCAGTCTTCTGGACGATACGGAATATGTGCTCGTGGGCGACCAGGAGCGCCTCGAGGCCGCGCTTGCACCGTACAAGCGGCGCGGCCGCATCAGTATTGTGCATGCCTCGGAGGTAATCCGGATGGATGACCCGCCGGTAATGGCGGTCAGACAGAAGAAAGATTCCTCGATGCTTGTGGCCCTTCGGCTCGTCAAGACGGGCGAGGCGGACGGGTGCGTCAGTGCGGGCAACACGGGCGCGGTCATGGTGGCGGCCCGCACCATTCTGGGTCCGATTCGCGGTGTATCGCGCTCGGCCATCTGCCAGACCCTTCCGACCATGAAGAAGCCTGTGTTGGTGATTGATATGGGGGCCAACGTCGACTGCACCGCACGGCAACTCTGCGATTTCGCCGAGATGGGCATGCTGTACATGCAGCACGTGATGGGCCGCACGAACCCGCGCGTTGGCCTGCTCAATATCGGCGAGGAACACGTCAAAGGCAACGAACTCTTGAAGACGGTCCACCGGAACTTGAGTGCCTCCGGCCATATCAACTTTATCGGCAATATCGAGCCGCGCTCGATCTATTACGGGGATGCCGACGTCGTCGTGTGCGATGGGTTTGTGGGCAACGTGGTGCTGAAGACGACGGAAGC
>SLSB01000073.1 GCA_007130675.1 Candidatus Hydrogenedentota bacterium
AGCCCTCCAGGACTGGGGTTGTGGTTCAGTGTGGCATTTCAGGGAAACGCCGAAGGCCTCGAGTTTGCGGCGCCCCTGGCCGTGCGGCAGGGATTGAGGCCTTTTTGCTCCCTGACCATCAAATGGCCCAACGATCTTCTCGCAGGAAATCGCAAACTCTGCGGCATTCTGACCGAGCATCGCGCAGGCACTACCGTAACCGGCATCGGCATCAATATGCGCCACCGCGAGGAGGATTTTCCGGCCGAAATGCTCGAAACCGCAACCTCGTTATCTCTTGCCACAGGCCAAGATGTAGACCGCGGAGACGTGCTGCGCCGCATATTGACCGCCTTGGACGACCGCGTCTGCGCCCTGCGGGAAGGAAGAGGCGAGGCCATTCGGCGCGAATGGGCCACGGCTTGCCATATCCAGGGGCGGCGCGTGCGATACCGGGGCCTAGAAGGGATTGTGACCGCCGTCGACCGCCGGGGGGGATTGATACTGGACACGCCGGCGGGCGCCCGCCGCGTTCTGTTCGGTGAACGCATCGAGTGGATGGAGGACAAACCATGCTCCTTGTAATGGACGTGGGAAATACCATCACCGTCATCGGATTGTACGAGGGACCCGAATTGCGGGCGCATTGGCGCAGTATTACCGGCAATTACCGCACCAGCGACGAACTCCGCGTATTCTTGAACATGCTTCTGCAGGGCGAGGGACTCAAACCCGCAGCGGTTAATGGGTGCTGCGTATCGAGCGTGGTTCCGCCGCTCAACGCCGCCCTGACCGACCTGTGCGCAAACCATTTTGGCGCCGAACTGGTCTTTGTCGAACCCGGCGTAAAAACCGGGCTGGTCATTCAGGTGGACAATCCAAAGGAAGTCGGCGCCGACCGCATCGTAAACGCAGTGGGCGCCCTCGAGGAGCACAAGGGGCCGTTGATCGTCATTGATTTCGGAACCGCCACCACCTTTGATGCCATTTCGGCACAGGGAGAGTACCGCGGCGGCGTGATTGTACCCGGCATCAAGACCGGCGCCGATGCGCTGTTCGAGAAATGCGCGAAGTTGCCCAGCGTCGAGATTATCAAACCGCCGCGGGTTATCGGAAAAGATACCATCGAGCACATCCGCTCGGGGCTGACCTATGGATATGCAGATATGGTCGATGGGCTGATTCTGCGCATGGCAACCGAAATGGAAGATACCCCGACAGTTGTCGCCACGGGAGGCTTTGCTGAACTTGTCTCAGGCATCGCGACGCGCATCGGCCATGTGGACCCCTATCTCACGCTGAAGGGACTGCGGGCAGTGTTTCTTAAGAATAGGAAAGGTAGCGGATGAGCCGCTTGGCGGTCAGTCTGGCAATAGCCTGGGCGCTGACGGGATGCACCCAGGAGCCGCCGGTGGCTCCCGCGCCGCCCGACACACCACGACCACATGCGGATACCGTCCCCGCTGACGGACGCATGACGGAGTTCTTCTTCTACCGCGCAGAGTCGGCCGGTATCGAGCGGCGGCCGTCATTCGTGATGCGAACGCCCAAGGTATCGATCACCATTGCGGGCGAGGCCGTGCTCGAACAGGCCGAGGCCGAGATATACGGCCGAGACGATGAAGTGACCACGGTCTGGGCCGAACAGGGGCGCTTTGACCAGGAGACAAAAATGGCTACCATGGAGGGAGCCGTCGTATTGCGGCGCGGGTCCATGACCGTCGAGATGCATGATCTCATCTGGTCGGAAGAAACGCGCGTTGCGCAAACCGATAGACCCGTGCGCCTTTTTGACGAGGACGCCGAATTGCACGCCGATAGTATGGTGTTCGATCCGGACGACAATGCACTGCTGCTGACCAACGTGGTTGGCGGCATGGATATGACAGGGAGAAATGAGCCATGAACAAGCGCTTCTGGGTATTTGCGACCGCACTGGCCATGACCGGTGCAGCGGTGGCGGCTGAGATGCGGTTCGACCGGATGAGCATCACCAAGGCCCCAAGAGTGCGGATCACTGAAGGCCGGTGGAACATGCAGGGCGGAGTCGAACTGACCTTGTTTCCCCAGAATCCGGAGGCAAGACCGCTCAACATCAAGGCCAATGAGATTGTCTTTGCCTGGGACACAGCCACGCAAAGCGGTCCCCAAAAGGTCGATCTCAAGGGCGATGTTCAAGTCGATGGAGATATCGGCACTGTTGCATCGCAGACGGCCGTACTCGACATTCCCGGGGACCGCCTCGAGTTCACCGAGCGCGTCACCGTGGATTCCGAGCAATTCTCAGGGGTCACCGCAACGCAGCTCATCTACAACCTTGCCAACGGGGACATCGAGATGAGCAACATGACAGTCGACCGCGTGCCCATCGAAGACATGGCGCCTGCAAGGGAGGCCCCCGATCCCATGCTGCTCACCGTGGCCGATATCAGGGATTGGACAGGAATTATGAGCGCCATCAAGGCCGAGGTGGCCGCCGAGGCCCCATCGCCCGGCAAACGCCTCATATCGTTGTTGCCCGGGGAAGCCCAGGCACAATTCCACGCGCTTGCGCCCGACGCCCAACTGACCGACGGCATGAAGCGCGACTTCGTGGGGCAGCTCAACAGGGTCTTACAGATGAGACAATTCTACGACGCGGCCGCGTGGGACAACGTCTCGCTGCCCGAACCCGTCCCGGCTCTCGTTAGCGCCCAACCGGAATCAGGTGCTGAGCTAATCAAATTGAACCGCGGTCTTTTCGAGGCGGCGTATCCGCAATTCGTCGAGCGGAAAGTCATCCAGTAGGCCAGCACGAGGAATATCGAGTGTCTGACACCAACCACCCGCTGTTGCGTACCGACGGCCTTGTCAAACAGTTCAAGCGTCGGGTTGTCGTGCGAGACGTCAGCATTCAACTGCAACCCGGCAAAATCGTGGGGCTGCTCGGGCCCAACGGCGCCGGCAAAACCACGACCTTTCGCATGATCGTCGGACTGTTGCGGCCCAACGAAGGGCGCATCGTTTTTCAAGACAGGGATATTACGAAGCTTCCCATGTACCGCCGGGCGCGCGAGGGCATGGCCTATCTGCCGCAGGAACCCTCGGTGTTCCGCAAACTGACTGTACGTCAAAATCTGCTGGCCATCATGGAATACCTCCCCATGTCCTCGAGAGAGCGCGAAATCCGGGCCGATGAGCTCCTTGAAGAAATGGGCATCACTCACGTCGCAGACAGTCCCGCCTACACGCTGTCGGGCGGCGAGCGGCGGCGCACCGAAATCTGCCGGGCGCTCGTCACCCGCCCGAAAGTATTCCTGCTTGATGAACCGTTTGCCGGCATCGACCCGATTGCCGTGGCTGACCTCCAAGAGACCGTGGCGCAGCTCAAGAGAAGCGGAATCGGCGTGCTCATCACCGACCACAACGTGCGCGAAACCCTCGAGATTACCGACCACGCCTACATCATCAGCGAAGGCAGCATTATCGTGTCCGGTACGCCCCGCGAAATCGCCGAAAACCCAATCGCCCGCCGCACCTACCTCGGCGAACGGTTCAAAATGGATTTTGGCGCCAAGCACGGCCCCTGATACAGCCACGCCCAGTGGACAGCGGACAGATCTTGCAGACTGCC
>SLSB01000249.1 GCA_007130675.1 Candidatus Hydrogenedentota bacterium
CCTTTCGCAGACCTTCATCTCCACACGAACCACTCCGATGGTGCGGATGCACCGGCGGTTGTGGTGCAGCGAGCGGTGGCACTCGGCATTCGAGCGATCGCCATTACCGATCACGATGCGGTGTCGGGGTTAGCCGAAGCCGCCGAGGCGGCGCGAGGCCTGGACCTCGACGTCATGCCCGGCGTGGAGATTACGGCTGGATACGACACCCTCGAGATACACGTGGTGGGCCTTGGAATTTGCCCGGAAACCCCGCAATTGCGCCATGCGCTCGATACGCTGGTGCAAGGCCGGGCAGCGCGAGCAGACGCCATCCTCGAGCGCCTCGACTTGGCGGGAATCGCTGTCCTGCCCGAAAATATCGCCGCCCGGACCGCGGGTCCGGTCGGGCGCATGCACATTGCCCAGGAACTGCGCGCCGCCGGGCATGTGCGCACGGTCCAGGAAGCTTTCGACCGTTACCTCGGACTCGGAAAGCCCGGCTACGTGCCCAACACCCGCATCCCCTGTGCTGAGGCGATAGACGCGATTCATGCCGCTGGCGGTCTCGCGTTCGTCGGCCACCCGGGCCTTGGCGGCGTGCGGCGAATCCTGCCCCAGCTTCTCGGATTGCCTTTTGACGGCATCGAAGCCTACCATCCGCAGCACAAACCCGCCCGTGTTAACGAGTTCATCGAGCTGGCCCTGGCAAACGAGCTGCTCATCAGCGGGGGTTCGGACTGCCACGGCCGCGCCAAGGGCCAGCGGCCGCTCATGGGCAAGGTCAGGCTTCCCATGCCACGCTTCACAGCCATACAGCAGGAGTTGCACTCAAGAGAGGCCCACAATTGCGGGGCTGGTTAAGTCTTTCACCAATTATCCGTCGCATGGCGCAAATGTGCCGTGGCCATTACGGTTTGCATACTCCACAGGCGCCATACCCCTGGTTTTCCGCCTCTTGCCGGGTCATCTCCCGTGACTCATCCCGTATCGTGCGGCAGGTTGCACGGTGATACCGTCTGCCATGAGGCGTGACATGGACCATGGGGCTATCTGTTTCGGGCGTTACCACACCGGGGCCGGGTGGTGTGAGGGCGGGCATGTCCGCATCCGCGTCAACAACAGGCGCGGCGGGCGTTGGGCTGGGGGGCGAGCCGTTGGCCAAAGTCTCGACCTGAAGTGTTTCGCCGTCGCTGCGGACAATCACCGTGCCGTGCGTGTCCGTGCGGTATACCGTTGCGTCCAGTGCGGCAAGACGTTCGAGCACTTCCTGTGTGGGGTGGCCGTATCTGTTGTCCGCCCCCACTTGAATAACCGCGATGGACGGCCGGACCGCCTCGAGAAAGCGCTTGCCGGATGATGTGCGGCTGCCATGGTGGGCCACTTTGAGAACGTCGGCATTCAGCGGATAGCCCGACCTCAACATCTCCGCTTCGCTTGTCTCCTCGGCATCCCCGGTGAAAAGAAAGGCCGTCGAACCGTATTGCAGATGCAAAACCACCGAAAAATCGTTCAATTTCTCGTACTGTTTCTTCTGCGGCGCCACAATCCGCGCGCGCAAACGCCCGGAATCGAACAGTTCATCACCCGCAACGGCTTCCGTAATGCGCAGTCCCTGATCCCTGATGGTTGTCAGGAGACGTTCGTAGGTTTGTGTGGTGTGGGTGGTGCGCGGCATCAGGATAGTGTCTATCGGGAAAGCTTCAATGACATCCGGCAGCCCGCCAATATGGTCGGCGTGCGGATGGGTCGCGACAAGATAGTCGATTCGGTCGATTCCAAGGCCGCGAAGGTACGACACGATAGCCGGACCATATCGCCTCTCACCGCCGTCAATCAGGATAAGCTTTTCATCCGGCAGGCGAATCAGGATGCAGTCACCTTGGCCCACATCCAGGAAATGCACTTCGAGACCGGTTGGGGCCTCCTCCGGCGTTTGAGCATTCAGGGCGAACGTAAGCCCTATGCAAAAGAACGCCAGGAGCGAAACTGCCAGAAACAGCCCTCGCCAAAGTCCCGCCAGTGTTCGCTTGTGGTTTGTCGTCCTCATTGGAACAAGTCATCCTCGAGTTTGCGAATCGTGTCCTTGCGGTCTTCGGTCCCGGTCGCGTCAATGCTCACCGAGAACACCAGCACATCGCCCTCCTTCGCTTCTTCCGGAAGCAGGGCCCGAGGGAAATCGAAGGTGTTCCCGTCATGCTCGACCACGGCGTAAGCCCCTTCAAAACGATCGATAATCGCTTGCTTCATGATCTGCTCCCTGTCCCGTGCCAACACCGGCGAAACCAGCCAGGCCGCGTTCATCCTGACGGTCCTGCTCCGAATTATTGCAGGTATTGATAGATGGCGCAATGAACGGCTTGACCGTGCGTCTGCCTTCCACGTGTCGGGCTTCGGCATGTCCTTGACAACCAGCCCGTAATGTGGGACAAACCGTATGGTCTGTTTCAATTCCGGAAGAGAGAAAGGGGAGTTTCAGTGAAAAGAGCATATCTCATAATGTCCTTGCTAAGTGTTGCAGTGCTTGCGGTGTCGGTTGGATGTCCCGATCCTTCGTTGAACCCTCCGACGGGCACCAACCCTCCGCCCGGTGGGGGCTCGGTCTCTCAGACCATTCTCGATATGGAGATGGCCACGCACCACGCCATTAACGCCGAGCGTACGACGCGGTTCATTTCTGCGCTTACCATGGACAATACGCTGCGCAATGTAGCGCGAGCGCACAGCCAGGACATGATTGACCGCGATTTCTTTGCTCATTTGAACCCCGACGGCGACAATGTGGGCGAACGCCTCACGGCGGCGGGGGTGCGGTACAGCATGGCGGGCGAAAATATCGCGTGGAACAGGGGGTTCGCCGATCCGGTCGCCGTTGCTGTCGACGGCTGGATGGACAGCCCGGGACACCGCGCGAACATCCTCCGCGCCGAATACAGCCACACCGGCATTGGGATCGCTGTGAATTCGCAAAATGCCTACTACTTCACGCAGGTTTTCGCGCTCCCCTCGAAGACTCTGGGCCCGAAATATGTCGAGATCTATACGTATGGTCCGATCGCCATCGAAGCATGGTGAGCTCTGTGAGATTGGCTGTGGCATCGGCGTGACACACGTTGGAGACCTGCGGTCGCAAGAGTGACTCGGTCAGGAGACCGTGTCACAGCGGGAGGGCCGCGCGAGGGGGTACTTGCAGCGCCAACGGCGCGACCTGGCATAGCCCGGGGCAAGGAACGCGTTCACGCGTGACGCCGCCCCGGGATACGCGGTTTCCACTCCCATTTCAGCGCTGAAGGCGCGACCTGAATTGGAGACCCGCCGTTATAAGAGTGACTCGGTCAGGAGACCGCGTCACAGCGAGAATGTCCCTGAGTAAGAAATACGGCGGCTCCGTGGTAGCGCAATGCCTTGCGGGTCGTGTATGCTCTTGCGAGGCCAAAGCGGGAGGAGAGCAACGCCGTGACTGCTCAAGAAGACCGCCGTTTCGCGGGGAAACGCATACTGGTGCTCGGGGGACTGGGTTTCATCGGGAGCAACCTGGCTATCCGGTGCCACGAAATGGGCGCTCAGGTGACTGTATACGACTCGCTGATGGCGCATGGCGGCGGCAATGCCG
>SLSB01000447.1 GCA_007130675.1 Candidatus Hydrogenedentota bacterium
ATCGTCACGCGGCAGAAAAACTCGCCATCCTTCACCCGATAGGTGAGCCAAGCTCACATTCCTAGATGTTGGCGGAATGACACCTTAAATGTGCAACAACCCTTCTCAACTGCTTTTTCAAGGTTAAGAGACCCATTTTGCATGAGCTGGGCGGGACCAACACTGCCCGGTCACAGGCAGTTGTGTCGGGTAGACACGCTGTATCCAGCATCCGTTCTTGCGATATGAGCCCGGCTGCCCCACAAATGTCTCGGCGGTCTTCAAAAAATGGCGTCCGGAAACCGGTGTGCACGCACTGTGAAATCATACCCCTGCTTTCCCCTGTACCGGATTGAAATCTGGATTTCTGCTGGGCCAACAAAGTAAAATGTGCTATTGCGGTTCCACACTTCGTTCGGGTTCCGCTCACAAATACTCGGAAGGAATACCTTTATGACCAAGCATATTGAACCCTTGCCCCGCGAGATCCCATTTGAGGCGGCGGAAGTCCTCCAGGCATGCCCGGGGTACACCGTGGCGCGCCATGTGGACGACTTGGTGGCCTTGGCCGCACGCGATGCCGGCCCGGATGGTTGGCACGAGGTGGCATACGACATTCCGGGGCGCGGGCGCGTACCCGAGGCGCGCGTGTGCCATGTCAAGAATGGCGTGGCAGCAAACTATGTCGACGTGTATATGCGCCGCCGCGACCCCGACTGCATGTTCATTGCAGATGACCGGCCCACCGATAAGCCGCGCTTCTCGGACCGGTTCGACCAGCCGTTCGAAGCGGTGCGCGAGGCAACATTCGAGTGGCTCAAGACCCAAGAGCTGGCCGTGTTCTATTTTGTCGCTGGCGCTCGCGGGGTAGGCGTGGACGCGATGGCGGTCTGCCCGGCCAACGCCGGTTTCTTTGCACTGGGATTGGCCCAGCTCCAAGGCATTCTCGACGCGCAGAATCTGCCCGATGATTTCGCGCCGAAGTCCATCATTTACGTGGCCCCGCCCTTACGGCACACGCATTTCAACGGCAAACAGGTTGTGGTGCATAACCGTTTGCGCGGGCTCCACGAGTTGTTCAGCTACAACCTCTATCCGGGACCCAGCGCCAAGAAGGGCGTCTACGGTGTCTTGATTAACCTCGGTGAAAAGGAGGCGTGGCTTACCACCCACTGTTCGACGGTACAGGTGATTACGCCTTATGGCAACCGCATCACCATCATGCACGAAGGCGCCAGCGGCGGCGGTAAGAGCGAGATGCTCGAGCAGATGCACCGCCACCCCGACGGCCGTCTCTTGCTGGGAACCAATACCATCACCAGGGAACAGCGGTTCATCGTAATGCCCCGAAATTGCGACATCCGGCCCATCACTGACGACATGGCCCTGTGCCACCCGTCACTCGACCGCGGCGACGGCCGCCTGGCCCTGATGGACGCCGAGGATGCGTGGTTTATCCGGACCGACCACATCAAGCGCTACGGCACCGACCCTCACTTGGAAAGGACGACCATACACCCACCGGAACCGCTTCTGTTTCTCAACATTGACGCAGCGCCGAAAAGCACGGCGCTGATCTGGGAGCATATAGAAGATGCCCCCGGCCAATCCTGTCCAAATCCAAGGGTTATTTTGCCGCGGCGGATCGTGCCGGATGTCTTGAACGGGCCCGTACGGGTGGATGTGCGCAGTTTCGGAGTGCGCACGCCTCCGTGTACCGCAGACGACCCGTCGTACGGCATCTTCGGCATTTTCCATGTTCTTCCGCCTGCCCTTGCCTGGCTCTGGCGGCTGGTCTCGCCGCGTGGCAGCGCCAACCCCAGCATTGTCGAGACCGATGGCATGAGTTCAGAAGGCGTCGGCTCGTACTGGCCGTTTGCCACCGGTCGCAAGGTCGACCAGGCCAACCTGTTGCTCCAGCAAATCATCGACACCCCAGAGGTGCGCTACATCCTATGCCCCAATCAGCACGTGGGCGCGTGGAAAGTGGGATTCATGCCCCAGTGGATCGCACGCGAATACCTGGCCCGCCGGGGCGGTGCCTGGTTCACGCCGCAGCAGGTGGTGCCCTCGCGTTGTCCCTTGCTGGGCTATTCGCTGGCTACCATCATGGTCGAAGGACAGACCATCGGCCACTGGTTTCTCCGGGTTGAAACTCAGCCGGAAGTAGGAACGCAGGCCTATGATCGAGGTGCGGAAATTCTAACCGGATTCTTTCACAGGCAGCTGCGCCAGTTCTTGCACCCCGAGCTTATGCCCCTCGGGAAAGAGATCATCGACAAATGCCTGGCGGGCGCTACGCTCGAGGACTACATCGGCCTCTTGGAAGGCCACACGATTATAAACGAAGACTGAGGCGCGGCATACTCCGCTTGCGGCACTTGAAAGAATAGCGCATCGCTGACGGTTGCGGCTTGTTTCTTGGCCAACGGACCCTCCGCAAACGGTGTCTTCAGCCTTGGAATAACCCAAGAAACCGGGAGGTCGCGTCGCGACGGTTGCACAAGTGGGGAGCTCTGTAATCCCCTCACAAAGTGCCCCGGATAGCCCACGGATGCACACGGGGAAACAGCATAGCCTTGGCATCGGGCGGAACGCCCTATTCGCAGCGGCGCAAAGTGAGAACGAAATCGCCCGGATCGTCCCACCATTCCCAATACCGGCAAGGCCCTGCCTCGCTGAAAAAGAAGTGGCAGACCACCCTGAAGATGTCTTGTGCCGGGTCGCTGGGCGTCGCCTCAAATGTGACCATCATGCCCGACGCGTCAATGGTATACCGAAGCGTGTTGCGGTCCCTCTCATACCGAGTATACTCTTCGGCCCCTGCCACTGCTTCGCGAATTTCGGCCTCCGTCGCCCCAGTGGCGGCCATCGCATCCTCATCCACCCACAAGCGCTCGTAGATTCGGCCATTCGAGCGGAAATCCCATGCCCGTCGCGCCCATGTAGGCTCGGTGACACCCTCGACAAAATGGGTGTCATGAAAACGATCTGGGTGCCTTCTGAACAGGCGGTCCACGGACCATTCGCCCCGGATGCCAAGCGGGTCGGGCCGCGGCCGAGGACAACCGGCCAGCACCACCAGGACAAGACCCGCGGCACAGACGGCACATACACCCGAACGTTTCATGACCGCCTCCTTTTCGGCGCCATGAGGGCTTCCGCGCTGCCTTCATGGTGGCACGTCCGGGGGTTTTAGTCAATGGAAATGTATTGCTTCCATTGTACTACCCACCTATGCCTTACCTCCCCACTGGCACCGCATGCCGCCAGAGAAATCGCTCCGGTGCATTTCTCTCCGAATGGCGCTACCAGAGACGGTGGTGAAAAGGGCGCGAAGGCCGCCTGAGGTCATCCGGAGATGTTCTCGATGCCCAGGGCGGCGGCAAGACGGGGCAGGCTCTCGCCCGCGGGCCCTTCAAGAAAGACATCGGTGATGGTTTCGGTAAAGGTGGTGCGTTCGATATTGGCTTCGATGATCCGCGCGCCGTTCTGTTTTGCCCGAAACGGGAGATCCGCCGCGGGGTAGACCTGCGCCGAGGTGCCCACAATAAGGACGGCGTCGCACCTTTCAGCCCATTCAGCCGACGCCCGCAAGGCTTC
>SLSB01000398.1 GCA_007130675.1 Candidatus Hydrogenedentota bacterium
CGAGGTCCTCGACTTCGAGGTGTTCGCGCAAGGCATCGAGCTCCACGGAAACGGGAAACAGCATGCCCAACACAACCCGGTCCGGCTGGTCTTCGATTTCCCACATGCGCCGCGGCTCGAAGATGTACGACGCGAAGCGGTGGGTCTGTGATTCTGCCGGGATGCGGGCACCTGTCTCGGATGTGAGGTCCGGGCTCAGCTCCACCCGATAGAGAACGTCTTTCTCGAAACGCTCGTGAACGTCAAACGCTGCGAAGTTGTCATCCACGCGGAATTGGCCCGGAACGGGGGGCTCAATGGTAAATGGTTGGACGCCCGCCTCTTCGCTGGCCAAGGCCACCGGCGCATCAAAGAAGAAGACGATTCGGTCCTTGACTGGCTCACCAGGGAGTGGAAGGATCCCCGCGATGCTCAGCTCGCCGGGTCCGGCGTCCTCACCTTCAAGTAAGACGCTCTCGCCGTTCTGCACGGACGGGGCTTGTGGCGCTTCGGCGCAACCGGCAATGGCAAGCGCAGCTCCAAGCAATAAGACCAGCGCGCTGCCAGAATAATGTTCGATTTTGAGGTGCCGCATGGCGAGTAACTCCCACGGTGGTGCCGAGACGCGTTCATATGGACCCTCGGCGCAATTCAGACGCTCCAATTGCGTGCTCTGTCTATTGTATTATGCAGTGCGCCAGACAAAAAGTTCCTTTCAGCGCGAACCTGCCTATTCAAGACAAACCTGCGTTCTTCGTCGAAGCAAAAAGACAGCACTGGCCGCTCCAGCCAACAGCGACAAAACGCTAACCACAAGCCCGAGGCGAAACGAGGCAGGGAAATACCGAAACTCGACTTCGGACTCGCCCCCGGGAACCAGCACCCCGCGAAACACCGAATACACAGGGATGACTTCCGCGGGCTCTCCGTTTACTGTCGCACTCCAGCCCGGATAGTACGCATCAGCGAGAACCAGAAGGGCACGACCATCCGTGTTCGTGCGGATGCCGACGTCCGTGAATCCCCGGTCGAGAAGTTTCGCGGTTCCCTCGACCCCGGGCTCGAGGGTGGTCTCGATGGGCGATTCAATCAACGCGGTTCGGCCAGGATCGAAGCCAGGCTGTGTCAGAAGAGCGTACATTGCCTCGCGGGTGTCGGCCAAACGCACCTCGGAGACCACGTACGCCCGTGGAAGCGCCCTCGTATTGGCGTACACCTCGAGCCCGTCCATGGTTCCCGCATGCTGCATGTGCAGACGGGCTTCGTCGGGGAGGCTGTCCTCGAGCTTGGGGTGACCGAGGTAGTGGGTGATCGAGCATGCCGGCTCCATCGCAGTCCAGATATCGGGACCCAGCCCCCGGAGAAAGGCGATCATGCGCTCGGGATACATGCCATCCTCGCCCAGCCATTCCTCGATGCCGTACGACGCCAGCAATCCCCCGGGGATGCCGCCCTCGGCCGCGCCAACGCGCTGGATCGGCCCCTGATCGTCGAGAAAGCGCGTGAGCGCCGTCTCGGGCATCAGATGCTCGGCAGGAATGGTCGGGTTCAGGCCGCGGTTGGCCACCAGCAGGTCCACGGCCAGCACGGCGGTAAGAGCGTATGCGAAAAGACGCCGGTGTTTGCTCCAAACGCCAAACGCCAGCAGCAGAAGACCCAGCAGCGCAAAGAATGCCGCCACACCAACTTGAAAATGCAGGTAGCCGTTCAACCCGCGCATCCGGATCAGCGCGGCGTTGAACCGCCAGACGCCCGCGACCACGAGCAAGGCCAGAACCGCGATGCCTCCGGACGGCAGAAGAACCCGCAACGGTTTTGCACAGCGTTGCCAGCGCTCGAGGCCAATCGCGCCCAGAAGCGGGAGCGCGAAGATGGCGAAGCAAATGTGGTAGCTACGTTTGATTGCGCTGAAAAAGGGTAAAGAATGGATGAGGCTGAACGGGTAGACCTCGAAGGTAAGTGCGATCCCAAATCCGGCCGCGAGCACAAGAGCAAGGCTGCGTGCCCTCTCGCGGCGGTCACGGCCATATGCGAACAACGCTATTGTCGCGCAGAGCCATACCGCTATCCCCGGATAGATCATCGAATAGCGGTTCGAGTCCAGGTCTCCCCAGTAATTGCCTTCGGCGGCTGTGCCAAAGAAGCGGGGAATCCAGAACACGACGCTCGCACTCAGAGGCAAACCCTGTTCGGCGCCGAACGCCGCAAGCCCGCTGCCCTGATACTGGTTGCCCATGTATTCGAGAAAGGGGAGAAGCTGAGCCGCACAAACGCCCAGCGCAAGCGCCCATGCACCCGCCCAGTGTGCCAGAGGCTGCACAAGCGCACCGCGCCAGCGTCGTTCAAGTGCCAGTCGAAACACAAAATACGCCGTCAGGCCGAGGGTCATCGTGAAGGCCGTCACCGGGTGCCCGGCAAGCAGGAGCAGTGAACCGCCCAGAGCAGTTACGAAGAACCCCCGCCGGTACCGTCCGGTGAACAGGAATTCGCTTCCCATTACCAAGACCGCCAGCCAGGGGCTCAGGTCGGGAAGGCACCAGTTGCACCAGATGAGGTTGTAACTCGCCAGCATCCATCCGGCCGAGCAAAAACACGCCGCGGGCCGGCCTAATCGCATCACACGCGCGCACAAATACGCCGCCATGCCCGCCAGCCAGAGTTTCAGCAGAATGAAGAGCGTCGTGGCGAGGTCCACATCAAGGAAGACGTGCAACAGACGCGGAGGATACAAGACCGCGCTCTGATAATTGGCCAGAAGCGGCATTCCCGCAAACTCGTACGGGTTCCACAACGGCCAGGCTCCCGATCGAATCGCCTCGCTCGAAATCCTGTACCACGGCCGGAACAGCGTGAGCGCATCCGCCATGAGCGGATTGCTGGGACCATCCCAGCCAGGCGGCGCATGGGATTCCCAGGGCGGTTGCTGGAAGACAAGGTCGGCCGGCGAGATGTGTTCGCCGCGAAAAAACACGCCGGGAAACACCACGGCCAGCACTGCGATGAGCACCATGCCGTGAACGATCACTTCCCGAACGTGCATTTGGCTGTGAGTCCCGTGTGTCTGGGTGGTCATACCGGGTGGGCCTTCCTCTCGCCCAGCGCTTCTTCAAACGCCTTTACCGTGACGCGCGCGCATTCGTCCCAAGAATACAGCTTTGTGCGCTCTAATCCTTTCCCGATGAATCGGGCGCGTTCTTCGCGGGATTCATGCAAGACTCCCAGCATAACGTCTGCCATCTGTATCGGATCCACGGGGTCAAAGTACGACGCTGCATCGCCCGCGACCTCTGTGGTTGCCCCAGTAGTTGCGGCGATTACCCGCGCGCCCGCCGCCATCGCCTCGAGGGTCGGAAACCCAAAACCTTCGTATCGAGAGGGATTCACGAAAACGTCGCACTCCCGGTAAAGGGCTGACAGCGCTTCGCGGGAAACCCCCTCCAGCCTGACAATGCGTTCATCCCGCGGTGGCTCTCCGCCGCGGTTGCGTCCCACGATTACCAGAGAGTGGGGGATACGGTCCGCGATGTGCAGAAACGCTTCGGCCAGCCGCGGCACGTTTTTGTGCGGGTACGTGTTGGATACATAAAGCAGGAAGGGGCG
>SLSB01000588.1 GCA_007130675.1 Candidatus Hydrogenedentota bacterium
CGTGCCTGAACTGGTGAGATATTGCGTGTAGTCGCGGTGACCGTGGCCTCGGCGGGTCTTGATGGTCTTCCAGGGGGAGGTGGGCCCGGTGGGTGTAACGGCGTGCGTGAGACAGCTATAATCCCTGAACGAGGCAGGTGGAGGTACTGGCGCCGTGCGTTGATGCGCTGGCAGGGTGTCAGTTCCGCTGGGCATGTGTTGAGTAGCGCGGGTGAGGAGCTATGCTGGCAAAAAAACTTATGGCGTGGTTGGTCACGGTTTGGCTTCTGAGCGTGCCGGGCGTCGCGGAAGCTCTGCAGGTGCTGATCCTTTCGGGGCAGAACAACCACCGCTGGGAGGTCACCACCCCCTGGCTGCAGAAGGCGCTCGAGGATACTGGGCGCTTTGTAGTCACCGTGACGGAAGCCCCAGAAGACTTGAACGCGGCAATCCTGAGTGACTTCGATGTCATTGTCAGCAATTGGAATACCTTTGTCGAAGAAGGCGTGAAGAGTTGGCCCGAACCCGCACGAAAGGCGCTGTTGTCATTCGTGGCCGAGGGAAAGGGGTTCGTGTCTGTTCATGCGGGGTCCTCTTCTTTCTATGACTGGCCCGAGTATCAGGACTTGGTCATGACCTATTGGGATCACGGAAATACCGGACATGGCCGGCTTCATCAGTTCGAGGTGACATGCGATACCGAGCATCCGATCACCCGCGGGTTGCCCCGTTTTTTCATTCACGACGAACTGTGGCATCAGGTGCCTGTGCCGGACGAAGCCAGAGTATTGGCCACGGCGTTTTCCACTAAAGACAGCGGGGGGTCAGGCCGAGACGAGCCCGTCCTGATGGTACGCGATTACGGAGAAGGGCGCAGCGTCAACCTGTTGCTGGGGCATGACGATCGCGCCATGCGCCGCTATGGGTTTATCCGCTTGTTTACGCGCAGCGTCGAGTGGGCGGCCACCGGCACTGTCGCGAAGACTTGGGATGAGGAAACCCGCTGATTCAGGCCGCGACCCCAATTCACTTCAGTTGCGGGCAGTATTGACTCGGCACGGCCCTCGAGGAAGCCGCTGGAAAGGACGATACTGGTTATGAAACGCCGCACATTTCTGAAGACCGCCGCCACGTTTCCGATCATAGCGACGTCGTGCACGCACTTGCGCGGGCCGAAAGCGCCCAGCAATCGCGTTCAGCTGGCTGCTATTGGCATGGGAGGGCGCGGCACGAGTCTTAACCTGAACGAAATCGCCTCGCGCCACGAAGATGCGCGGTATGTCGCCGTATGCGACCCTATGCGGGATCGCCGTGAGCGGGCGAAGGAACAGTTCGAGCATTTTTCCGGGAAAGGTGCTGTCACCGCATACAATGATTTTCGCGAGCTGCTTGCTCGCGATGACATTGACGCCGTCGTGATTGCCACGCCCGATCACTGGCACGTGCCCATTGCGCTTGCCGCTGCCCGCGCGGGGAAGGATATGTATGTGGAGAAGCCACTCGGTGTCAGCATGCGTGGAAACCAAGTGCTGCGCGAGGAAGTGAAAAGGCGCAAACGCGTTTTCCAGTACGGCACGCAGCAACGCGGCCAAGAACACGTACACCGCGGCTGTGAGCTGGTGCGCAACGGATACATCGGTCAACTCAAGCACATCGAGGTATGGAGTCCGCATCTCGCCCGCGACGCCTACCAGGAAATTGTTCCCGCCGAAGTGCCCGAGACACTCGATTACGACATATGGCAAGGGCCTGCCCCCGAGCGTCCCTATACCGAAGCGCGCGTTAGTGCCCAGGGGGCATATCACATCTACGAATACGCGCTGGGGTTCATTGCGGGTTGGGGCGCGCACCCGCTGGATGTCTGCCAATGGGGCAAAGGTAAAGACACCACTCCGCCGGTCTTGTACGAAGGCAGGGGCCTTGTCTGTGATAATGGCGGCTTGTGGAACACCACTACCACCTGGGATATTCACTGCGAGTATGCCGACGGCGTCACCATGTGTTTCCAAAGCGCCGACCTTGCGAAGACGGCGGTTTCGAGATATCGGCCAAACGACTTTCGCGAAGATGGAACGACCTTCTACGGCACCAAAGGGTGGATTAGTATCAGTCGCAGCGGACTCTTCGCAAGCGATGAACGGCTTGTGCATACGACGGTGGACAATCCCGAAGATCCATTGAAGCGTGTCAGCAGCCAGCAGCGTGATTTTCTCGACTGCATCACGAGCCGGGAGGTGACGGTCAACCCCGTCGACAGCGCGTTCGATTCGGATGCCATCAGCCACCTCAGCGATATTGTCGTTCGTACCGGCCGCCCCATCAGGTGGGATCCGGAACAGGAAACGATCGTCGATGATGATGAGGCTGCGGCCTGCCTTGACCGTCCGATGAGGGCGCCGTGGTCTCTCCAGGCGCCGAAGCGGTAATCACTCTGGTCGAAAGTCTGAGCTAATCGGGCGCAATCGGACGTGCCTGGCAGGGCTTCTACGTTTATGCAGCGGGCTGAAAAGCTTCGAATCGTCGCGCCTTGTCCCCAGGGTGAGATCTCCCATGCGAGAGCTCGCCGGCCTCGCGGCGCGCTTCGCGGGCCGCGCGCGTGGACTGTCCCGCCCCCCCACGCCAAGCACCAAGAGAGCGGCACAAACACGCATGGTGTTCTGCATGAAGATTATGGCGCGATAGAATCCTTCAGGCGCCGGTACGTCGCCGAGGCATTGCAGACAAGCGGGTTGAGGCGGGAAGGTTCCAAATCAAGCGAATAGCCGTGAACAAAAAAGTGGCGGAACGCCAGATAGGGCTTGAGTTCTTCCGCGCACTGTTCGGGGATTACGTTCTGCGTTACGGCTTCTTGCAGGAGTTGGCGATGCCATGTCGCGCTTTGCGGCACAACAATCCCTTTGGCGCCCAGCGCCTGCTTCAGCACATTTTCAATGCCGTTATAAAGATTGTGCAACAGAGCCGCCACGCCGGCCAATTCAAGCGCTGACAAACGCTCCAAAGGACAGTCCGGCAATGCGGCCAGCGCTTTGTCAACGGCTTCGAATTCGGCTTCGACACGTTCGCGGTAGTTATCCATAAACAGGAACACCATCACGCAGGATAAGCGCGTTAAACTTTGACGGCTTGGAAATATCCACCAAATCAACCGGTTTGGAACAGCGCATCATCAAGTCGCCATAGTAAGCAAAAAAGGCTTCCGGCGCTATGCCCTCGATGGCAAGATCTATGTCTTGCGCCTTATCGGCGGCCTCAAGACTTGAGCCAAAGAGCACCACGCGCTTTACCTGGTAGCGGCGCGACACGTCGCGAATGGTTTGCAAGTCAGCATCGTTTATCATGGCAACGGTCCGATTGTTGCTGGAATCCGCCACAGTATACCATACCCGCACAGGATCGATACCCAGGCGTAACGTTGCGCCTGCGGCCAGGGGCAATTCACATAATTCAACGAGAGACTACGATTTTGTGCAGAATGGGCCCCAGTGATGCTTCATGCCACACACTACGGCCAGCATACCCCGCCCAAGGCACTGCCCCAAGCGCGGCTCGCGCTTGGCGGTCCTGTGTGCGCAGCCACGCGATCGCGTCATC
>SLSB01000561.1 GCA_007130675.1 Candidatus Hydrogenedentota bacterium
CAAGCTCGGAGTCGGCGCCGGACTGCGCGGCCACGACGGTCACGGCGCAACTGAAATGAGCGTTGCGGTAGCGCCGCCGCACGCCCGCCGAGTTGACCAGCGCGAAGTCGACCAGCGAATCGCCGTACGCCGCCTGTTCGACCTGCTCGATGCGGCTGTCTTGCTGCAATGTAACCTGCTCGAGGTCTTTTGCGAAGGCGATCTTCTTCTCGACGGGAATGCTCGCGGGGTCTTGCTCTGACCAATCGGTGTCGAGCGCGCCGGCGTCGTTCGAGATGCCCGCGTGAGGTTCGGGATCGTTTGCCGCGGCATTCTCGAGTGCTCTCTGCACTGTGGTTTCGATAGGCTCATCTGCCGAAGCAGTGAAGGCAAATCCCATGCGTTTCTCGGGGGTAAACAGGCGAACCCCGAGACCGCGCGCGGTCGCCGAAGACAGCGTCTCAACCTCTCCCTTCGAGACTTCGATATCGAGACTCCGGCTTATTGACAGCACGACTTCGGCCTCGGCCGCGCCTTGCCCCAAAGCGCAGTCCACGGCCTCTGCGAGTTGCTGTTCTTCCATGGCCCTAACCTCCTGCCACTGCGCCGTGTTTTGCTGCCTTTATGAGCGGCTCGACAAAGGCCGCCACCTCGGCCGCGGTAGACGGCGAGTCGCCCAGTTCCCCTATCAGGCGGACGATCGCGCTACCGACAATCACCCCGTCGGCATATCCTGCGACCTCGGCGGCATGCTCGGGCTTGGAAATGCCAAACCCGACCGCCACGGGCGTATCCGTGCATTCCTTTATCTTGGCCACCATCGAGCGCACATCCTGTTCGACCGCGGCCCGCTCGCCTGTGACCCCGGTGCGGGAAACATAGTACACAAACCCTGTGCATTGGCGGGAAACCGTCTTGGTGCGTTCGGCCGTGCTGGTAGGCGCAAGCAAGAAGATGGTGGCGATGTCGTGGGCGTCAAGCGATGCCTTGTATTCCGCGGCTTCCTCGGGCGGCAGGTCAACGCAGAGCACGCCATCCACGCCCGCGGCACGGCAGTCCGGCCCGAACTGCGCGAGACCGTACGAGTGGACGGGGTTGAAGTATGTGAACAACACGATGGGGATTTGGGTGTGCGCCCGCAGGTCGCTGACCATGCCCAAGACGTTATGCAGGGTTGTGCCGTGACGCAATGCGCGCATGGCTGCTTCCTGGTTGACCACCCCGTCGGCCAGCGGATCCGAAAACGGGATGCCCAGCTCGACGATATCCGCCCCCGCCTTTTCGAGGGCTTGCACAATCTCGGCCGTCCGCTCGAGGGTAGGGTCGCCTGCCGTAATGTAGGGGATGAAAGCCTTCTCCCCTGCTTCGCACAGTTGCTGAAAACGATTTTTTATTCGGTTCACTACAAGATTTCCCCCGGCAGCAGGAATTTCGCCGCCTGCTGCACGTCTTTGTCTCCCCGTCCGGACATATTCAGCACCACGAGTTGGTCGTTGGGGAGTGACGGGACCAGCTTTTGGGCGTAGGCGACGGCATGGGCACTCTCGAGCGCGGGAATGATGCCCTCGAGCTCGCTGGTGAGTTTGAAGGCCTCCAAAGCCTCTTCATCGTTTGCGCTGACGTACTCGATGCGCCCCTCACTTCGAAGAAAAGCGTGCTCTGGGCCAACGCTGGCGTAATCGAGGCCCGCGGACACGCTGTGGGTGCCCTGAATCTGCCCGTGGTCGTCCTGGAGTACATAACTCATGGCCCCTTGGAGCGTGCCGAGCTTTCCACCGGCAAAGCGGGCAGCGTGTTTGCCCGTCTCGATGCCCAAACCGCCCGCTTCGACGCCGATCATGCGGATGTGCTTGTCCTGTATGAAATCGAAGAACAGGCCGATGGCGTTGCTGCCGCCGCCCACACACGCCAACAACACGTCGGGAAGCCGGCCTTCGTGCTCGAGGATTTGCGCACGGGTTTCCTGGCCGATCACCTTCTGGAACTCACGGCAGATCAGCGGGTAAGGATGCGGTCCATGGACGGTCCCCAACACGTAGTGTGTGTTGCGGACATTGGTTACCCAGTCGCGGAGCGCCTCGTTGATGGCGTCTTTCAGGGTTTTCGAGCCCGACGCCACGGGGTTGACCTTCGCCCCCAGCAGCCGCATGCGAAACACGTTGAGTTTCTGCCGCTCGATGTCTTCCTCGCCCATATAGATCTCACATTCGAGGCCGAGCTGGGCGGCGGCGGTGGCGGTGGCGACGCCATGCTGTCCCGCGCCCGTTTCCGCGATGATGCGGGTCTTTCCCATGCGCTTGGCCAGCAACACCTGGCCAAGAGCATTATTGATCTTGTGCGCGCCCGTATGGGCCAGATCCTCGCGTTTGAAATACACCTTCGCGCCGCCAAGGTGCCGGGTCAGGCGCTCGGCGAAATACAACGGCGTCGGGCGGCCGATGTAGTTGCGACGATATTGCGACAATAGGTCCTGAAATACGGGGTCCTGCGCAACCGCGTGAAAGGCCTCCTCGAGTTCCTCGAGGGCAAACATGAGGGTCTCGGGCACATACTTGCCGCCATAGGCCCCGAAGCGGCCCTTCGCGTCAGGATAGGGGTACGGCGGCTTTGGCGTTGCGGATGAATTGACGGATTCGCTCATGGTCCTTCTTTCCAGGCGACGCTTCCACGCCGCCCGAGGTATCGACCGCGTAGGGGCGTACGGTTTTGACAGCTTCAACAACGTTTTCGGGGGTCAGTCCCCCGGCCAGGATCACCGGTGTGCCGAGTGTTGCGGCATTGCGCGCCGCTTCCCAGTCGCAGACGGCGCCCGTGCCGCCGTGGGCGCCACGCACCTGCGCATCCAGCAGATATGCCCGGGCGGGATGCGGTGCCATGACCTCGGGCCGAAAATCCGCGCCCGCCTGAAAAACCTTAATGACGCGTTCGGCAACCGGCCGGTATGTCTCGGGTGATTCCTCACCACACAACTGCACGATATGGGCAAATGTCAAATACTGCTCCAATTCGTCGAGCGGCGCGTTCACGCAGACGGCCACCACCGTCACGAACGGCGGCAATTGGGCAACGATCGACGCCGCCTGATCCGGCGCAATGTAGCGGCCGCGTTTGCGTGCTTCCTCAGCGAAAACGAAGCCTAGAGCATCCGCCCCGGCCTCACAGGCCGCCAAGGCATCCCCGATATTCGTGATGCCGCAGATCTTAACCTTCATCAAGGTTCAGAAGTTCCCGGATCGTTCCTGCCACATTTTCGCTGGTTACCAGCGCCTCGCCTACCAGAATAGCGTCTATGCCGCCATCTTCCAAGAGCTGCACATGTTCGCGGGTGTGGATGCCGCTCTCGCTCACCAGCACATGGCCGCCGGGCACATGCCGCTTCAATTCGAGGGTCCTGTTCAGTTCGACCTTGAAGGTGCTCAAATCCCGGTTGTTGATGCCCAGAATGTGCGCCCCTGCCTTAATAGCCCGCTCGATTTCCCACTCATCGTGGGTTTCGACCAAGGCAGACATATGCAACTCGCGCACCAGGGCAAGGTAGTCCTTTAGTTGCTCATCCGAGAGGATTCGCGCAATCAGAAGGA
>SLSB01000278.1 GCA_007130675.1 Candidatus Hydrogenedentota bacterium
GCCAACTCGCAAAACAGGTGAGAACGCCAAAGGACTTACCTGAGCCGCACCCTTGAAAAAGGCACAGAGCACCGCGCATGCTGCGGAAAATGGGCTAAACACGAAGAGAGTAGTTCAAGAAGACTTGCCGGTCTTTTGCCCCGTAACACAAAGCAAAGCGTAGCACCTGCCCATTCACGCACGTGGTGAGTCCCAGGGCGCATGTAAAACCGGACGATTATGTTATTTATGGGCGTGGTCGGAACTGCTTTTTTGAGGGCGATTGGACGTCACACATCGGGTAAGGGAACCACCATGCGAGTTGCCCTTGCCCCACTACGAAACACGCCAAATGCGCGAAACCCATTTCGTTCCATTCGCGCGTTTCGTAGTACCCCTCCCACTGGTTCCCTACATCAGGTTCATGCAACACCTTTTGCATAGGGCGCGGTTGCCCGCCAGTTCAGAGTCGCACACTACCTGGGCTAATGCTCGGGTGGAGCGAACACGGTCATGTCGGGCGGTGCGGGGAACACGATGGGCTCGATGGCGATGCCTTCCCATTCCGCCTGCCATCCGTGGATGCCCTGTATGCCGAGTTGATTGATCGGGCTTCGTGTGAGGATGCGAACGGTCTGATTCTCGTGATCGAAGCGGAGGTCCAGGTAAGCCACCTTGCGGTCGGCCCGAAACACGAAGTCCGAGAAGTCGAGGCGCACAAAACTGCCGTCTACCATGGTCATGCGCTCGACGCGGCCCGCATTGTCCAACCGCCGCACGAGAATGCGCGCATTGCTCTCCATGAGGAGCGGTTCGTCGGGGTCGTCGCACTCGGGGCCCAACCAGAGGTTGCGCGGGAAGCTCGTGAAATTCTGAATGCCAAACAGCGCGAGCTGTTGGAAATCGTCTTCACGCCAGACCATGTGTGCGTCGCAATGGCCCACAAAATCCTCGGTGTTGATCGAGACCTTCGGGCCGGTGTGCCGAATCCAGTACGAGTCGTGAAAACGCCGGTCCGAGGGCAGCATGGCGGCGAGCGGGTCCGGGATGGGTTCTTCCGTGCGGGCGTAGCGCTGCAGAAACCGTGCATCCCAGTCGCGGTCCCAGCGCATGAGCTCGGTGCGGTAGAACAGCGGGCACTCCTCGCTGCGCACGGGGTCCGCCGCGAGTTCGTATATGGCGCTGTTGGTCAGGCGCATCGCTTCGGTCAATGCCGCATACGGCCGGTCGTGCCGGTCCACAACGCCGAAATTGCAGTCCTCGTCATACCGGTCCCAAGCGCCTTCGCGCGCGTCGTCTTCATAAGTGAACCAGGTCGCTCCCACGAAGTAGGGCATCGAGGCTACCGCGGCGATGTAGGACATATAGCCGATGCCGCGATCGAGTTGGGTTGGCACCGACGGGGGCGCGCCGATCGTGTTCGGGAGAGGCGTATCATCTCCCCGGTACGAAAACTCGCTGATCAGCACCGGCTTCTGTGTGATGGACTGCACATACGGGAATATCGTAAACATAGGCGTGAGCAGCCTGTCGGGCTGCATGCTGTATAAGTTCATGCTGATGACGTCGCAGTACTTCGCCATGGCCTGCAGGATGGGCGGCGAAGGCGGCGGTGCGTTCATCAGGCGCACGCCGAGGTTGAGATGCTGTGGCGCGTGTCTTCTGGCGGCTTCCGCCGCGGTAGAAAACGCCTTCTCGGCCACGGCCCCTTCCCACGCCAACGCCAGTTCCGGCACATCGGGGGCCACGCCCTGAATCCCGAGCAAATCGTCTACGTCGGTTACGCCATATTGCGACCAGTCGTCGGCCAACTCGCCGGGTCGTTGAGCGTAGTAATCGCGCGCCACCTCGACAAAGGCCTTGCGAAAAGGCGCATCGAGGTCCGTGAGCAAGGCGCCTTCATACCATCCATCGAGCAGCGGCTCATTCTCGATGAAATATCCGATGAAATAGGGGTCTCCCGCTAACGGTTCGAGGATTTGTCTGGCGTAGGCATCACATATCTCAGGCCATTCGGGGTCGAACACATCATAGAACCGCAGCCACGGGGGAAATCCTGCTTGCGTCGGCAAGGGCAAGGCAGGCGCCCGACGCATGAGCGTGCACCGAACCATGTAGGGCATGCCTTCGCCGGTCACGTCCGCGGGCGGACGCCGGCTTCTCGAAGTGTTGAACCCCCAGGCTCTGAGCCGGTGGTCGGCATGTTCAGGCGCCGAGCATATCGCCAGAACGAAGAACGCATTCCCCTCGGGGGTGATCATCCACCAGCGGCCGTCGATTTCCTCTACATGGAAGAAGCCCGTCTCGGTGCCTTTGATGCCCGTGTACCCCCCGAAGCGGTCGAGACCGTCGCGCGCAGGCTCATCATAGGGCAGATCCGGCCAGATCATCACCGGCGCGGAACCCGGTGGATTGGGCGGTCCTGCATCGTCCGCCGCAAACGCGATTCCCGCTGGCAACAGAAGGAAACAGCATATCAGCGCCACTAATCCGTTCGCACGTGCCGTGTCGTATTCGATACGCATACCCGCTCTCCTCATTATCTCGTGTGCGCCCAAGTTGCTGCGCCGCTGTTCCTTGACCAAAGGTCGGCAAACGCAGTCTACCCGCTATTGCCCCGCAGTTCAACATCAAACGCGGCATATCAAACGCGACTCTAGAATTGTCGGCTCAGCGTCGGCAGGAGAGGACTCAGCGCCCGGCGACTCCGTTGCCTTGATTATTGGGCTGCATTTGGCGTGGCAACGTAGAAGGCGCGAATGGCGCGATCGAGACTACACCAAAGTAAGTAGAGCTTTTTGGAGTGCGGTGGCTTGCCGCCGCTTTTGTTTCGCCTGGCTTGCCAGGCGGTGGATCGCGCATAACCCCAGTTCGATCAACGTGTCTGGGTCTCGAAAAAAGCGGTGGCAAGCCACCGCACTCCAAAGCTGCCCAAACCTTCCGCCATTATAGGAAATCTGTTTTCCCAGATGGTTGCTGGGCTCCATAATGCAGGGCCCTCGGGACTGCGGAAGGGCGGACGATGTGATTTCAATGCGCACTAACGAACCCCATTTTCACCAGCCAGGTGATTCAACACCCAGGCTACGACATGAAAGCGAACGGCTTTGCGTTGTTCCGCTTCAAGTTATCGGGCAGCTGGGAAGTATCCAGCGGTCTTGACAAGCCGTGAGCCCCCCGGTACTGTGCAATCGACACACGGTGCGAGGAGTAGCGGAAAAGAGGAGAATAACCCTATGCGCACACAAATCATCTTGCTGCCCTTACTCGTATTGGCTCTGAGTCTTCATGCGTTCGCGGCGGAGTTTTACGTTGCGCCGGACGGCAATGACGCGAATGCCGGTTCCCGCGAGGAACCATTTCAGACTCTTGAACGAGCGCGCGACGCGGTCCGGCAACACCGGGAAACGCATGGACTGGGCGATACGGGGATCACCGTCATCTTGCGCGAAGGACGTTATTTCCGGGGTGCGACCTTCACGCTGGGCGCGGCAGACTCGGGCGCACCCGGCGCGCCGGTGGTGTACCAGGCCGCAGAAGGTGAGGCGGTGTATATCGACGGGGGCCACATCCTCGAGC
>SLSB01000524.1 GCA_007130675.1 Candidatus Hydrogenedentota bacterium
AATATAGAGGAGGCGATGCCATGACAGACACACAAACGGCAGCACAGCTTGGTGCGTACAAGAAAGTAGATGTCGAGACCACGTCGCAGGGAAAGCTGATCGTATTGCTGTTTAACGGTGCAATCCAGCGGGCGGAAGAAGCCAAACGGCAACTCGCCAATAGCAGCATCGAGACCGCCCATAACAATCTCATCCGCGCGCAGGAAATCATCAGCGAACTTCGCGGTGCGCTCGATATGAAGACCGGGGCCATCGCGCAGAATCTCGACCGCATCTACGAGTACCTCCAGCATCTCCTGATCACCGCCAACATGCAAAAAACCGCCGAACCCATCGACGAATGCGTGGGCCACCTCACCACCCTGCGCGACACATGGAAAGAGGCATTTGACAAAGTTGAGAGCTTGGGACCGGTTGCGACATCGCCGCTGATCAACCAGCACGGCGCCTCGCTCATGAACATCAAGGGGTAGACCGCCCGCTTGCCTGCCGTCCAGGCCCGCATCCGCCTTGTGGATGCGGGCTTTCCTAATTTGTGCGCTATGTGATATCCGGCGGAGGCAATATGCGGGCGAGTTCCTCGGGGGTGGTGAGGCCTTGGTGCGCGGCTTCGAGTCCAACATCGAATAGCGTGAGCATGTTCTCGGCGGCCGCCGCCTCCTGCAGGGCACTGATTGTGGGATGGGTCAGAATCAGGCTGGCGATATCCTGGCTGACAAGAAGCTGCTCGCCGAGGGCTGTGCGGCCGCGATAGCCGATATTCTGGCACCGAGAACAGCCCTTGCCTCGCTTGTAGGGGCGCCTTTTTGTGCCGCGTCCGAACCGGCTGATGAGGTCGGGGGTAGGGGTGTAGACCTCGAGGCAATCCGGGCAATTCATGCGCGCCAGCCGCTGTGCCAGCACCCCGGTAATCGAAGACGCCAGGAGATACGGTTCGATCCCCATATCGAGCAGGCGTGCAAACACGCCGCAGGCGGTGCCGCTGTGAATCGTGCTGATCACCAAATGGCCGGTGAGACCCGCCTGAATCGCCATTCGTGCTGTTTCAACGTCGCGGATTTCGCCCACCATGATAACCTCGGGATCCTGGCGCAATATCGACCGCAACGCGTTTTGAAACGTCACGCCCGTGCGCGGGTTGATCTGAATCTGCGTCACACGGTCGAGGCGGTACTCCACAGGGTCCTCGATGGTGACGATGTGGGTCGTGGTCTGCTGGGTGCGCAGGAGTTCTCGCAGCAGAGCGAAGATCGTCGTGGTTTTGCCGCTCGAACTCGGGCCCGTGAGAAGAATGACGCCCTGCGGCCGACGTATCAGCAAACGCAGACTGTCGGTAAGGTCTTCGCCAAACCCCAGGTCGTCAAGCTCGAGCAATTGCTTCGAGGTGCCGAGAATGCGAACCACGATCTTCTCGCCGTTGATTGTGGGAAACGTGGCCACACGCATCGAATAACCGCTCGAGGTCTGGTCTGGTGGGATACGGCCGTCTTGCGGCTGGTCCTTTTGATAGACCACCATCTGGGCCATGACCTTGATGCGTGCTGTGATGCGGGCCTTGTGCGCATCCGGGAGGTGCGCAATGTCGTGGAGGATGCCATCAATGCGGAACCGCAACGCGAGGCTGTCGGTCCAAGGCTCGAAATGGACATCGCTGGCCCCGTGATATACCGCCTGGGTAAGGGCCAGATCGACGGCCAGAGTTGCGCGCGTGTCGCCCGTTTCCAGGAGTTCTTTTAACCGCGGCTGGATCGCCTCGAGCGGCAGGGCTTCCTGGGGCGATCTCGGGAACGATTCTTTGTCGGTGATCGGCTTTTCCATACGGTTCCCCCGCAACGTCACTGCGGTCAGCATACTGGTGGATGACATCTTTGCGGTGCACGCTTATACAAGGCTCCAGTGGTCCGCAGCGTGCCTACGCTTGCAAGGATTATCGCACATGACCGCCCAAAATGGCACTTCGCGTGCGAGATTTCGGGTAACCGGGATGCGTTCTATTCCGGGCGTCCCACCGTGGCGTATTGTCGCGGCGCCGAAGCCGCGTCAATATTGCAGCGAGCCCGACAGTCTGGTAAGACGGGTTTCTCGCAAGAGCCCAAGGTTTGGGCATCTTTGGAGTGCGGTGGCTTGCCACCGCTTTTCTCGATATGCACTTCACGTTGAACAAACCGTGGTTACGCGCTATCCACCGCCCGGCAAGCCGGGCGAAACCAAAGCGGCGTCTTGCCGCCGCACTCCAAAATGCTTTCCTTATCCGTGGAGTGGTCTTGTCTTTCCACACATGCCACCAGCGGTCCTCGGCGAAATGGCCCCCGAGAATCAGGGCGCCGACCTTACCCGACGATTCCGCTCTGCACCTTTTGTGTTCAGAGATGGTACACTATAGGCGATACGCCGGGTCCAGAGAGACTCTGCCTGGGGAAGGGGTTATTGAGTCGGGATGGGTTGGACTGGCGCCGGCCTGTGACGCAGGGGAGAGCCGCGGCGGCAGGAGCGAGGGTAGAATATGCAGGAGCAGATGTCCGTAGAGATGCTCGAGCGAATGCCCGAGGATGTCTCGTATCTCTACATATTGAAACCGCTGGAGTTTCTGGTGTTGCTTGGGGTGGCCGCGGCGTTGACGGCCGCGGGATTTGCTTTGTTCCGCGTGTGGTATGAACGGGACAAGGTGCCGCCGTTATGGGTGATTGTAGTGGCGACGGTTGTCGCGCTCGGTCTTTATCTGGCGGTGGGAATTCCCATGTGGCTGCGCGCCGATACCTACCGCAAACTGACGGTTATGGTGTATGGGGTGTTTATCTGGGCTATCCCGGGAGCCTATTTCAGCTATTCGTTCCTTACCGCAATGGCGGCCCGCAGCGTAAAGCGCATCACGTGGCTCGAAACGTCTTTGCCGGGTGTCGAAGACTTTCTCCAAGCCAAGGAGCGGGCTGCTCAGGGCGACATCGATGGGGCGGTAGCCCTGTACAAGAACTACCCCGAGAAAAAGAGCCACGCGCTGTTCGCCGCGGCGCATCTGCTCGAGATGAACGGGCGTTATCGCGAGGCGGCCGACACATTCCAGCAGTGCGCGGAAGTTTCGGGCAAACATCTGCGTCCGTGGTCGGAAGCCGTGTTTCGCTGGGCGAAATTGTGCGAAGTCAATCTGGACCGCCCGGAAAAGAGTCTCGAACTTTACGAATTGCTGGTGGAACGCGCGCCCGCGTCGGAACTCGGGCGGCTGGCATCGTCAAAGCTTGCCCGACTGCGCAAGAATGTCGGCGAAGACGAGGAAGATTCTGGTGCCGCGGCAACCCCGTCCGAAAAACCGGGCATCGAGGCTTCCGCGGACGGAGCGCCTGAGGCTGAAGCATAGGCTTGCCGGATAGGCGCAACACGCGCCTCGTCTTGCGCAGTAAGTGCGACGCTGAGCACGGGGGATCTGTTTCTTGCTCAAGTCCGTTCGATAGCGATTGCGATCCCGATCCCGATAGCGATTGCGATTGCGATCCCGATCCCGATCCCGATAGCGATCCCGATAGCGATCCCGATTGTGAACTCGAGGGG
>SLSB01000083.1 GCA_007130675.1 Candidatus Hydrogenedentota bacterium
CGCCCGTTCTGCCAGTGCCCGTGCGGAGAGGCGACGCCGGGGAACGGGCCTTCACCTCTCGGGCGATACAGGTTGCCCGTCACGAGCACGCCCGGAAACGATTCGAAATAGACCTTTTCGACGATGTAATCCTCGTATTCGGCGACGGGCTCGATGTGGGCGTTGAGCGGCGTGCGCTCCGGCAGAGGCCAAAGTCCCGATGATACGAGGATCGTGCGCCGCAGGCGTTCGGCGTACGCCTCCCATGCTTCCCGTGTGTCAAACGGCGTCATGGTGAAGGTCGTGTCGGTGTGGCGGGGTATATCGTAGCGGCCATCTTCGGGAACCTCCGGCTGGTCAAACACCCGCATATGCGGCTGCGCACTTTCCGGATCGAACCCGGGAGCCGCCGCCAATACCACCGACGCGACGGGTCCCTCGAGGGCGATGTCCACGGGGCCAGCGGACAATGCAGCCTCGCCGGCCCGAGCCCAGCGGTAGATGCCGCGATGCTGGCGGCTTTCGGGCACATTGAAGGAGTGCCCGCCAATCGTCGCCTCGGCGCGAGCCGCGCCATCGGCCCACAACCATACCGCATAGGTGGCGGCTCGCGGAACGTTCACCGCGCGGTCCTCGAGTTCGTACGCATGCAGCCAGACCACGTCCGGGGTGTGTACGGCCATGCCGAATACCGAAAGCAAGAGTATGCCCATCGTCCCATCCTCCTTACCGCTGGGGTTCACGCTAGAGCATATCGCGATTCGCCCGAGAATCAAAGCGAATGCGCCCTTGGCTCGTATTGTTCGCACGAAAAACCGCGAATGGACGCGAAGACACGCCAATGAGGACCTCGAAGAGATCCAATGTGCGATCACGCGCATCCCAAAACACTTGTGCAATTCTTCAACGGGGAGCGGGTTTTCATACCCGCTCACTGGCGGATGCAGTCCGCCAGTCTCGCGAACAAGCCCCACATGAACCGGCCATTAGGGAATGCGGGCATGCGAAACGAACGGACCATTCAGAAGACGTTTGGGTGGGGTGGGGTGCGCGGCCGTGTTGCGGTTCCTATCGCTCCCTTGATTCGCGCACCGCAGCGATCAGATCGTCCGTTGTAACATCCGCTTCAAATCCTTCGATATCCAAAGGAGACGTCTTCTTTTCGACCTGAGTCAAAGAAAACGTCTCTCCATTCCGTCTTCTTATGATGACTTCCTCTTCTTTGGCCAAATCCAAGACTTCGGCGAGCCTTTTCCTGACCTCGGAATAGGTAAACACACGCATGTCAAATCTCCAACACGTCGATGTGGTTTGCGGTTGCCAAAGATCTCAGTTTTGTATCCAGTGTGAGCAATGGGCACCGCCAGTGCTTCGAACACATCAGAAAATACGCATCATAGGCATAAATTCTGTGTTCGGCGGCCATCTCCAGCGCTGGCCGGATCGCAACGGGCTTCAGTTCAACTGGAATATCCGCCAAGATGTCCCAGATCTTCATTACATCCCGGGGTTGGATTCTTCGTCTTCGAAGAAGCGAGCTCAAAGCATTGCCCAACTCGTAGGGCAATACATCCGGAGCGATCAAGTCGTGTCCCTCTGTCAGCTCAACCAATTGCGCTCTTTCAGGCTCGTTCAGCGCGACAGCTAAAAACACACTCGAGTCCGTCACAATCTTCATAGGTACAATTGTACATTTGATTCTGTATCTTGTCAAGCATCAGGACGAAACCCGAATCGCCGATTAAGCACTGGTGAAGTTGGGGCCAAGCCACTCGGGCGCTCTGATTGTCAGATTTCAGCGCCAACGGCGCGAAACTATAGTAGCCCGGGGCAAGGAACGCGCTTGCGCGTGACGCCGCCCCGGGATCAACGGTTCTCACCCTCCCTCTCTTAGCGCTGAAAGCGCGATCTGAGTTGGAGACCTGGGTCGTAAGAGTAACAAGGTCAGAGAACGACACGTGTTACAAATTGGCACGCCCTTTCAGGGCTGTTGGGTGGATATGCGCACAATTCCCAGGGCGTTGCCCCGGGCTGGTATATTGCCGCCCCTTCGGCGCTCCGGAATTGAGCTGGACAGCCCTTACTTGTTCAGCCTCGGGTATCTAACCCTATTTCATCTTCTGGGTGTCTGAACTCGCAAACCTGCGACGAGACAACCAAAGGGTTTATGCTGGCCTGCCTGAGGTCACCCGGCGATCGAAGACGAAACCGCAGCGAGCTGAATGAGGATCCGGCGAAATTACGTGATTTCTGGTGTGGTTCGGGCCATAATGCGGGCATGCGAAAACGACGGGCCATTCAGAAGACGTTTGGGTGGGGTGGGGTCGCGGTTGCGGCCGTGGCGGTGTGGATGTGGAGTGCGCATGCCGCCGCACAGGGCCGCGTGACCATCGAGACGCCCGCTTTGACCGCCGAATTCCAAGACGGTGTCGTGGTGGGGTTGACCAATGCCGCGGGCCGAGCGCTTGCCGCGTTCGAGGAACCGGTCGATGCCTTCCCCTGTCTGCATCGTGTTGACGCGGACCTTCCCATCGGCGGGGCGCAGGCCCTCGAAATGGACGACCTCCCCGAAAGCAAGACGTGGATTTTCTCGGATTTTCCCGACCTGCCGGGGACGTCGCTCTCGACGGATGTGACGGCGGATGGAGACGAACTCGTCATCCGGCAGGATGCGCAGTGCCCGCAGAAGGACCTCTGGGGGACCGAATGGAGCATCTCGGGAATTCCGCTCGAGCACGGCATCATCGTGCCGGGTCATTCGGGGGTGCGCCTGACCGCGAGTACGCCGGGCAGGCAATTCACCTATGAGTATCCGATGTCATGGGAAGCGCAACTGGTCATCGTCGAGGGCGATGGCGAAGGGTTTTATGTTTGGGCGCGGGATCCCGAGATGCAATTCAAGCGCCTGGTTGTCGAACGGAACCGGACACACTGGCGGTTGCGTTTTATCTCGATGGCCTACGCGCCTTTCAGTGAAAATGCTGCTATCGCGTCGCCGGAATGGCGTGTCGGCGTATATACCGGCGACTGGCGTGAGCCGGCCCGCCGCTACCGTGAGTGGATGGTTGCCGCATACAGCCCCACGCGCGTCGAAGACCAGCAACCGGCGTGGATACAGGACATCCGTTGCCTCGTGATCGCCACGCTTGACCTCGATGTGCTCGAGGAGCTTGGGAGGCATCTCGAGCCCGGGCAGACTATCCTGTATGTGCCCACCTGGCGCGCGCAGGGCTACGACCGGGATTATCCCGATTACGACCAGGTCTATGACGGATTAGAGCCGTTTATCACCCGTGCCCACACGCTCGGGTTCAAGGTCATGCTGCATGTGAACTATTTCGGCGTGGACCCGTTGAATCCGCTTTACGAGCAGTTCGAACCGTATCATATTCGGAGCCCCTGGGGCGCGCACGAGAAAGAATGGTGGCTGTGGACCCGCGCCGAGCCCGAGATCAAATTCGCGTACATCAATCCGGCGCACAAGGCGTGGCGCGACCTGTTTGTCGAGCGGATGGTGCGCCTCTGCACGGACTATGCGGTCGACGC
>SLSB01000577.1 GCA_007130675.1 Candidatus Hydrogenedentota bacterium
GAAAGGCACAACGCCCGCCGGCGTTCTTCGGGACTCAGGTACTTGTTGCGAGAACTCATGGCCAGGCCGTCGGGTTCGCGCACGATGGGCATTTCGACGATCTCGATACCCAGGTCCAGATCGCGCGTCATCCGGCGGATGACGGCTGCCTGCTGCGCATCTTTCTGACCGAAATAGGCGCGATGGGGCCGCACTGCGTTGAAGAGTTTGGTGACCACGGTCGTCACGCCGCGAAAGAAATGCGGCCGCGACGCCCCGCAGAGCCCCGCGGTGATGCGTTCGACGTCGACATAGGTGGCATACCCCTCGGGATACATCACGCTGTTTGGCGGCGCATAGATGGCCCGTGCGCCTGCCCGCGAGGCCATTTCGCAGTCGGCATCGAACGTGCGCGGGTACCTGTCGAAATCCTCGTCGGGAGCGAACTGCGTGGGATTGACATAGATGCTCACCACCGACAGATCGTTTTGCTCGGCAGCCGCGCACATGAGGCTTTCGTGGCCGGCGTGCAACGCGCCCATGGTCGGCGTGAACCCGATGGTCTTGCCTGAAGCGCGCTCCTCCTCGGACCACGCGCGCATGGATTCCGCTGTATCAAAGACCTTCATTTATGCCCTTGTTCTTCGGTGGGGAACGTGCCTTCTTTCACTTCGCGCACGTATTCTTTGAATGCTCGGGCCATGATCTCGCGGGCATTGCCGAAGACTTTGACGAAGCGGCGCTCGGGCCCGAATCCCAGCATATCGTGCATGACCAGCACCTGTCCGTCGCAATAGGGCCCCGAGCCGATCCCGATGGTGGGGATATCGAGCAGGCCGGTGATTTCAGCCGCGGCCTCTTCCTGAACCAGCTCGAGCACAATGGCAAAACACCCGGCCTGTTGCAGACCGAGGGCTTCTTCTTTGAGTTGTTCGCGCCCCTGTTCGCCGCGCCCCTGCACCTTGTAGCCGCCAATCTGATGAACCGATTGCGGCGTGAGGCCGATGTGCGCCATGACGGGAATGCCCGTTTTCACAATTGCCGCAATGCTCTCGCCGAACTTGTCGACCGATCCCTCGAGTTTCACGGCCTGGGCGCCGCCTTCCGACACAAATCGCCCCGCATTGCGCACAGCGTCTTCAGGTGCGAGTTGATAGGAAAGAAACGGCATATCGCCGATGACCATCGCGCCTTCGACCGCGCGCGCGACCATCGCTGTATGGTAGATCATCTGGTCCATGGTCACGCTGAGGGTGTCATCTTTACCTTGGATCACCGTGCCCAGCGAATCGCCCACGAGCACCGCGTCGATGCCGCTTTCGTCGAGGAGTTTTGCGGTAGGGTAATCGTAGGCGGTAAGAACGGTGAGTTTTTCTCCCGCCTCTTTGCGTTTTCGAAATGTTGTCGTACGGATGCGTGGCATCTCTAGTCCTCCGAACCGTGACGTCGCCGTCCCGGTCCCTTCAGGGCTCCAAGCGGAGCGGTTCGTGGCCTAGTCGCCGGTGTCCAATCGAAGCACTTGGCCCTGCAGGCCGGGCTGCGCAGCAAGCTGAGCCACCGTTCTGCCTGTGACTGGGTCAACGGCTTCGGGCGCGATTTCCGACAGCGGGATCAACACAAATGCCCGTTGTCGAAAATCCGGATGGGGCACGGTAAGCGTATCGGTATCGAGGATCAAATCGTCCCACAGGACGATATCGATATCGATCTCGCGGGGGCCCCATCGTTGCGCCTGCCGTCTGCCCAGTCGGCCTTCGATGGCTTTGATGGCCTCGAGGAGTTCAAGCGGATGTAAACCCGTCTCGATCTCCACCGCCATGTTGAGAAAGCCAGGCTGTTCGCGCACGCCATAGGGCTCGGTCTCGTAAACACGCGAACGGCGCGTGAGCGAGGTCTCGGGAAGCTGCCCCAGCGCGGCCAAGGCAGCTTCAAGATTCCGCCCACGTACCCCCACGTTGCTTCCGAGACTCAACTGTACGGCCATGCCAAGCGCCTTACTGCCTCTGTTCCAGGGGCTTCATGGCCTCCTCCCGCCACCGGCGTTCAAAAAAGCATACCACAAAGGGCAACGGCAAGCAAAGGCAAAATCACCCGAATCACCCAGAGATCATCAGATCGAATCGCCGGGTAAGTGCGAGCGAGACGAGGGCCGTCGGCAAACCGCCGGCCCGTAGTCTCAGAATGTCGCAGGCATCTGTGGGCGAATAAGGTATGGGCAACGGAATGCTGTAGGTTGGTGCGGTGTTAAATAAGCGTATATCAAAGCGGAAGAAAATGCTTGCCACATGTGTGCTCTTGTGTTAGTCTAATAGCTTCGGGAGGTTTGCGGAACTTTCTTGGAGGCGTTTTAGGCTGCGGGAGCTACGGGAGAGGCGCCATGGGTGCGTACACGGTGCGGTTGTCGCCAGACGCGGCTAAGATCTGGGAAATAAACCCGACGAAACGCGATGGCGCAACGTGGCGAAGCTGTCAGTTGGCCACGGCGATGTTACAAGCTCGAGTGCATGGGTGCAACTCGTTCTTCATCGTATCCCATGAAGGACAACTGCTTGCCGAAGGCGACACGGGCCCGGCAAAAACAAGCAGGCACAAAAAAAGCACATCAAAATAGTGCGGCTTGGGTGATTCCGCGCCGAGTCCCCAAAAACGCGTCGACATAATGTGCATACCACCGGTCGACTGTCCTGCCCAACCCAGCGCCAGCGCACCTGATGTGAGGGCTATATCCTCGGGTATGCATGCAACCCCCTCAGGCGCGAATACCGGCTAGTATTCCTCGGGGCCGTCGTCATCCCATGTTCGAGGTCGACGCGGCTCACGCTCGGGATGCTTTCGCCGCCGTTTCTCTTTGTTGTCCCACTTGTCACGGTTGAAGTGTTTTCTGCTCTCTATTTTGCGCTGACGCTCCTGGCGCAGCGCGAATTCGTCATTCCAACCGTGCTCCTCCGAGAAGTCGTCCCCGGGGTCCATGTCGCCTACTCCTTTTCCCAATCCAGCGAAACCAACACAATTGTACTCTACGAAGAGAAAGAATTACCTATTGCCGGGCCCCTTGGAACCGGATTCCCAGAAACCGGTAAATAAGTTTGGCAATGGTGAATTGCGGATGATGGATACCGCGTATGGGCGCCAATTCCGAGAAATCCATGCCGACAATGTTGCGGGCGCTACACAATCGGCGGAACAGGTTGTCAACGTCATGCCATGTCACGCCGCCGGGCTCGGGAGTGCCCGTCGCCGGAATCACCGAAGGATCGAAAACGTCACAATCCAAGGTGATATACACCCGTTTGCGGCAAGCGCGAATGATTCGCTTAATCCACCCTTCCTCACCCGGAGGGCAAGTGAGTATTTCATGTGCGTACACGACAGGCAGGGCAAGCTCCTCGACTCTGCGCCGTTCCTCGAGGGCCTCGCTCCGAATGCCTGCTTGCACGACGTGTCCGTGGAAATCCAGTACTCTTGCCATCGCGCACGCGTGATTCCAGCGGGAACCCTCATACTCCTCGCGCAGATCGCTGTGGGCGTCAAGCTGGAGGACGGTCA
>SLSB01000430.1 GCA_007130675.1 Candidatus Hydrogenedentota bacterium
GCACACTGTTCGACATGGTCCGCATGCAGGACGAGTTAAGCGCGATGTTTGGCCGGAACGTAGACTTGCTAAGCCGCCGGGGCGTCGAATCGAGCCGGAATCCGATCCGGCGCCGCGCAATTCTGGAATCGGCCGAGGTGATCTATGCAGCGTGATGCGGCATATCTGCGCGACATCCTCGAGGCAGCGCGGCTGGCTCTTGCATATTTGCAGAAGGTGGATAGGGAGGCATTCGACCGAGACACCAAGTTGCAGGACGCGGTGCTCCGGCGTCTCGAGATTATCGGCGAGGCCGCTCGGCGCGTTTCCGCGGACACGAGGCGCGCACACCCGGAGATCCCCTGGCGGCAAATGATCGGAATGCGAAACCAGGTTATTCACATGTATGACGGTGTGGATATGAACGTGGTTTTGGGGCACCGTCCAGGAAGACCTGCCCGCCTTGCTCGAGGAGTTGCAGAAAATCGCCGAATTGCAGGAGGACTGAGGCCGCATTCGGCCATGCGTATAGCTAGTCCACGCAAAGGTCCATCACACGAGAGGGAGCGGGCTCAGGCAACATGGAGATCATTTGTGCGGACGCGTCACTCTTGGAACCGAGGTCTCCAATTCTGCTGTACGATCCCCTCACGGCCGTTGGTTTGTGGGGCGCCGTGATCCACGGGCTTCGCCCGTGGCTATGCAAATCGGCCCCTCTGCGGGGTCCTTGGGCGACTCTTCCTTACGAAGTTTTTCTTCTCGATCTCTGATAATGCATGGGGCTGATTTTGGGAGATTTGGAGTGCGGCGGCTTGCCGCCGCTTTGGTTTCGCCCGGCTTGCCGGGCGGTGGATAGCACATAGAGACAATGCGGTCAACGTGTCTTGCGTTCCAGGAAAAGCGGTGGCAAGCCACCGCAGTCCAGAGATGCCGCTTCATTCCGCGGTGGTTTCGGCGCCACTCTTGCAAGCATACAGTCGCCATCTTGAGTAAATGTCCCTTCGGATGAACACGCTGACAGAGACGGCTCTTGCCAGAGGCCAGTATCTCATGAGCCTTTTTCGTTTCCCCCTCGCAGATAATGAGAATCGCTTGATTTGGCGAGTTCTCCCAGAGCCACTGACCTTATTCTTGTGACAGAAAATGGCCTTTGCTTCCGCGTATCGGTACACTGTTTGTCACTTAACCTGAGATTGGTTTTCGACCGAAAGGAGCAGCATGCGCGCGGCAATTATGGCGCTCATTTTGGCCTGTGGAATAGCGGCGCTGTGTTCGGCGCAAATGCCTGCCGAACGCCTCAACTCTTTCAACGCCGAGGCCCTGCGGCTCGCGATCGAGGACCTCTCGCGCGAGTTCGGCGGCCAATACCCGGATGGCCCGGCGTTTCTCAAAGCCCTTGACCGCTATGAGACCTGGGCGCGCGAACTCCGCGATGCGGCCCGTTTCACCGAGCGCGACGGCCTCTGGGGATGGCACGCCAACGACCCCGCAACGCAGGCGCGGGTGGACGAGATCCTCGCGTTCCAGCGGCAAGCGCTTCTCGCCAATCCGTTGCTCGATTTCGAGCGCATTCTCCTCATCAAACGCAGCGAGTCCAACCTCGGCCTGCCTCAGAACTGGGAGAGCAACTCGAGCATCCCGCGAGGGGGCATCGACAACGAACTCTGCACCCTGCGGCTCGATGACCCCGAGGCGGAACTCACGACGCTGTTCAAACCCGAAGGCGGTCGTTTTGTGGGCGATTTAGACCTGCATTTCGACGGAACACGCATCCTGTTCTCCATGCCCGGCCTGGACGATCACGACCGCCGCTGGCAGGTCTTCGAGATGACGCTCGACAATACGAGGCCGCCCCAACCGCGCCGCCTTCCCTTGATTCTCGAGCCGGACGTCGACAACTACGACGCTTGCTATCTGCCCGACGGCGCGATCATCTTTAACTCGACCGCGCCGTTTGTCGGCGTGCCGTGCGTTACCGGCGCATCGCATGTATGCCATCTCTACCGGTACGAGCCTGAGACCGGAAACATCCGCCGACTCACCTTCGAGCAGGACCACAACTGGTGCCCGGTGGTGCTCAATAATGGCCGCGTGCTCTACCTTCGTTGGGAATACTCCGACCTCCCGCATTTTGTCTCGCGCATTCTCTTTCATATGAACCCCGACGGCACGAACCAGGTGGAATACTACGGCAGCAACTCGTACTGGCCCAACGGCCTGTTCTATGCCCGGCCCGTGCCCAACCATCCCACGATGGTCGCCGCTATCGTCAACGGCCACCACGGAGTGCCGCGCATGGGCGAACTCGTGCTCATCGACCCCGCCTTGGGACGCGCCCGCGCCGACGGAGTGGTCCAGCGCATCCCCGGCCATGGCGAAACCGTCGAGCCGGTGATCGTCGATCATCTCGTCGATCATTCGTGGCCGAGATTCCTGCATCCGTACCCGCTCAGCGACAAGTACCTGCTGGTGTCGGCCAAGCCCACGCCCGAATCAAACTGGGGTATCTATCTCGTTGATGTGTTCGACAATATGACGCTGCTCAAGGAACTCGACGGCTACGCCCTGTTCGAACCCATTCCGTTGCGTCCCCGCCCGCGCCCGCCGATCGTGCCCTCCCGGGTGAATGTCGAAGACCCCGAAGCCATCGTCTATCTCACCGACGTCTATGGCGGCCCCGGCCTCGAGGGTATCCCCCACGGGACGGTCAAGGAATTGCGGCTGTTCACCTATCATTTCGCCTACCACGGCATGGGCGGCCAGGTGAACCGCGTCGGTCTCGACGGTCCGTGGGACATCAAGCGCGTCCTGGGCACGGTGCCCGTCGAGCCCGACGGCAGCGCGATGTTCCGCGTGCCCGCCAACACCCCGATCTCGGTGCAGCCGCTCGATGCCGAAGGCAAGGCGCTGCAATTGATGCGGAGCTGGCTCGTCGGCATGCCCGGCGAGGTGGTCTCGTGCGCGGGCTGCCATGAACCCCAGAACATGACGCCTCCCTCGCAGAATACCCTCGCGGCCCGGCGGCCTCCGCGCGAGATTGCGCCCTGGTACGGTCCTACGCGGGGCTTTTCATTCACGCGCGAGGTGCAGCCCGTGCTCGACAGGTACTGTATCGAGTGTCACGACGGCAGCGACACCCTGCCGGATTTCCGAGACGCCCCGCCCGTGCATCCCCCTGCGGGACAGGAAGCCTACGAGAAGGGCACAACGTTTTCGCCCTCGTACATGGCGCTTCGCCGCTACGTGCGCACCCCGACGATGGAAAGCGACATGCACCTCCTGACGCCCTGCGACTTCCACGCCGACACCACCCATCTCGTGCGGCTGCTATCAAAAGGACACCAGGGCGTCGAGTTGTCTCCCGAGGCATGGGACCGCCTGATCACCTGGATTGACCTGGCCGCGCCCGCACACGGCACCTGGCACGAGATCGTCGGCGAGGAAAAGGTCAGTCACCAGCGCGATCGCCGCCGCGAGATGCTCAAGCGCTATGCGGGCATTGATGAGGACCCCGAAGCCATCTATGACTTGCCTGTGTTGACGGA
>SLSB01000697.1 GCA_007130675.1 Candidatus Hydrogenedentota bacterium
AAATACCCGGTGCGCGTCGCGATCAACCCCCTGGTGAGCACGATCGGCTGGATGCTGCCCATGCTGTTCTCGGGCAGCGCCATTGTGGCCATGGTTCTGGGATTGCCCACGATCGGCCCGCTGCTGTTGCGCGCATTGATGGAGCAGGACATGTACCTCGCGGGCAGTTTGGTGATGATCCTGAGCGTATTGACGGTCATTGGCACGCTCATCTCCGATATTCTGCTCGCCTGGGTTGATCCCCGCATCCGCTTCGAGAGGCAGCAATCATGACCATGCATGAGACCAGTCCCGTCGAAGTGCAAGCAGCCGCGACAAAAGATGAGAGACTCTACCTGGCCTCGCAGTGGCGGCTCATGTGGTGGAAGTTTCTCGACCACCGGTTAGCGGTGTTTTCGTCGTGTGTGCTGATTCTGTTTTATGTGGTGGCTGTTTTCTGTGAGTTTATCGCGCCCAGTTCCCCGAGCCAACGCGCGAAGGAGCGCAGCTACGCGCCTCCTCAGCGCATTCGTATTCTTCATGAGGGCCGCGTGCACCGGCCGTTTGTGTATGACCAGATCCAGCACCGTGATCCCGAGACCCTCCGGCTGTATTACACCCCCGACAAGGAGACGCGCCTGCCGATCCGGTTCTTTGTGAAAGGCGACCCGTACAAGCTTTGGGGGCTTATCCCGATGGAACGGCATCTGTTCGGGCTGGGACATGTCGAAACGGTGGACGAAAACGGCGCGAAGACCACGGAAGTGGCCCGGTTTAACCTGATGGGGGCCGACCGTCTGGGCCGCGACCTGTTCAGCCGGATAATTTACGGAAGCCGGATTTCGCTTTCGATCGGCTTGGTGGGCGTGTTTCTCAGCCTGGTGCTGGGCGTGGTCATTGGGGGGCTTTCGGGCTATTATGGCGGCACCCTTGACACGATTATCCAGCGGTTCATCGAGATCTTGCGCTCGTTTCCTCAGATCCCGCTGTGGATGTCACTCTCGGCGGCCATGCCGGCGACGTGGTCGCAGCTCACCGTGTATTTTTTCATGACCGTCATTCTGGCGTTCATTGGATGGACGGCTCTCGCGCGGGTGGTGCGCGGCAAGATACTTTCGTTACGAGAGGAAGATTATGCCTTGGCGGCGCGGGTGGCCGGGCGCAAGGAGTTTTCGATTCTGATGCGCCACCTGATGCCGGGATTTATGAGCCATATCATCGTCAGCGTGACCCTGCAAATCCCGGCCATGATCATCGCCGAAACCTCGCTCAGCTTCTTGAGGCTGGGGTTGCGCCCGCCGACGATCAGTTGGGGCGTGCTGCTTCAAGATGCGCAGAGTATCAGCGCCATACGCCTTTACCCATGGCTCTTGTGGCCGATTGCCTTCGTGATCGTTGCCGTGCTGATGTTTAACTTCATGGGCGACGGCCTGCGCGATGCCGCAGACCCGTACAGTCACTGAGGAATTGCCTTGGACAGCTTGATCACAGTCGAAGACCTCGAGGTGCGGTTCGACCTGAAGGAAGGGACCGTGCGCGCGGTAAACGGGGTCACGCTTGATATCGGCCACAGCCGCAGCCTCGGGCTGGTGGGCGAAAGCGGGTGCGGGAAGAGCATCACCGCGAAAGCGATGATGCGGATATTGCCGAACCGCGCGAAGATCGTGCGCGGCACCATACTACTCGCGCCGCGCAACGGCAGCGGCAAGCCCATCGATCTGACCGCCTACAAACCCAACGCCAAGGCGTTGCGGGCCATACGGGGCGGGGATATTTCGATGATCTTCCAGGAACCGATGACCTCGCTTTCGCCGGTTCACACCATTGGCAACCAGATCATCGAGACCATCGTGCTTCATCAGAAGGTTGGAAAAAGGGAAGCACGAGACCGCGCAATCGAGATGCTGCGGCTGGTCGGGATCCCCTTGCCCGAGCGGCGGGTCGACGCGTATCCCCACGAGCTGTCGGGCGGCCTGCGCCAGCGTAGCATGATCGCCATGGCCCTGGCCTGCAATCCGCGGCTCCTGATTGCCGACGAACCGACCACCGCCCTCGATGTGACCATTCAGGCGCAGATTCTGGCGCTCATCGCCCGCTTGCGCGAGGAGTTGGGCATGTCGGTCGTCATGATCACGCATGACCTGGGCGTGGTGGCCGAAACGACCGACGAAGTGGCGGTGATGTACCTCGGTCTGGTGGTCGAGCGGGGTCCGGTGCGCGAGATTTTCAATAATCCGAAGCATCCCTACACCATCGCGCTACTCGAATCGATTCCGCGCATTGGCAAAGGCAACAAGGAGCGGCTTGCCTCGATTGCCGGATCGGTGCCCGACCCATTCAGCACGCCGCCGGGCTGCCCCTTTCACCCGCGCTGCGGTCATGTGATCAACGGCCAGTGCGATATCGGCGCGCCGCCTGCCGTGCGCCACATTGATAAAAACCATACGGTGGCCTGCCATCTCTTTAACGAGAGCGGGCAACTATCCGAGGAACCCTTGCCACAGGAACAAACATGACGCAACCGTTGCTCGAGATCGAAGGATTGACCAAGTTCTTCCCAATTAAGGCGGGACTCCTCCGCAAGAAAGTCGGAGAAATCCGCGCCGTGGACGATGTTTCGTTTCACATAAACCGGGGCGAGACACTGGGACTGGTCGGCGAGAGCGGTTGCGGAAAAACCACCACCGGACGCATGATATTGCGCCTGCTCGAGCGCACCGCCGGGACCATGCACTTCCACCTTGACGGCGAACGGATCGACCTGAGTAGCCTGCATGGCGAGCAACTCCGGCAATTCCGGCGCCACATGCAGATGATCTTCCAGGACCCGTTCTCTTCACTGAACCCGCGCATGACCGTGCTCGACATCATCGGCGAGCCGTTGAAAGCGTTGAATTACGGCAGCAAGAGCGAAATCGAGGACCGGGTCCGCTGGATCACCCAGGCGGCGGGATTGCAGGTCGAGTTTCTGCGGCGTTATCCCCATGCCTTCAGCGGCGGGCAGCGCCAGCGCATCGGGATTGCCCGAGCGCTTACCCTGAATCCGAAACTCATCGTTTGCGACGAGCCCGTTTCCGCCCTCGACGTCTCCGTACAAGCACAGATTATCAATCTGCTTAAGGATCTCCAGGAAGAATTCGGATTGACCTACTTGTTCGTGGCGCATGACCTGTCCGTTGTCGAGAACATCAGCTCGCGCGTCGCGGTAATGTATTGCGGGCGCATTGTCGAGTTGTCGGAGACGAACGAGCTGTTCCACCGGCCGCGCCATCCCTACACCGAGGCATTGATGAGCGCGGTGCCGAAACCCGATCCCGACCGCGCCGGGAAGCGCATGCTCCTGCAAGGCGAGGTGGCCGATCCTTCGAACCTTCCTCCCGGATGTGCATTTCATCCCCGTTGCCGCTATGCTCAGGACATCTGTAAGCAGGAACGCCCCGAACTCGACGATATCGGCGGCGGCCATTGCGCGGCGTGCCATTTCGCGCGCGAACTCGAGCTCAAGGGCGTCGAGGATGTGGCCGCGGCCACCTGACAAACGC
>SLSB01000376.1 GCA_007130675.1 Candidatus Hydrogenedentota bacterium
CCGTGCGGGTTTGGGTGCGTACCGTCGATGAAATGCCAGTGCGGGTGTTGGTGAGTGAACACACGGATATGCGCGACGCGATGCGGTCGGAGCCGGTATTCTCGCGCGCGGAAGATGACTATACTGCGGTGGTCGAGGTAACGGGGCTCGCGCCTGACACGCACTATCACTACGCCGTGCTGCTGGGCGAAGAAGAACATGAGTTTCGCACGCTCCACCAGCATTTCCGCACGTTTCCGCCCGAAGGCGAACCCACGCGATTCCAGATTGTCTTTGGCGGCTGCTCGGGGTATGTGCCGCCAAACGAGCGGATGTGGGATACCGTGCTGGCGGCAAACCCGCTGGCTATGCTGACACTGGGCGACAATGTCTATATTGACGACCCGGAGAGCATCGACCAGAACCATTATTGTTATTACCAGCGACAATCGCGGCACGAATGGCGCCGCTTAGTGGGGCGGACGCCAGTTTTCGCCATCTGGGACGACCACGACTTCGCGATGGATGACTCGTGGGGCGGCCCGGAAATCGACATCCCCTACTGGAAACCGATGGTGTGGGAAGTGTTCACACAAAACTGGGTAAACCCATCATACGGCGGCGGCGCCGAGCAACCGGGCGTGTGGTTCGACTTCCGTATCGCGGATGTGCACTTCATCATGCTGGACGGACGGTACTACCGCGAAGACGGCGGCCGCCGCGGCGAAGGCATCGAGAACCCCTCGATGCTCGGGCCCGTGCAACTCGCATGGTTGAAAGAGACGCTGACCCAGTCCGACGCTGCATTCAAAATGCTGGTGTCGCCGGTGCCCTGGCATGAAGAGGCAAAGCCGGGCCAAGGCGGTCTCGATACGTGGAAGGGCTATCTCGGCGAGCGCGCCGAGATATTCGGCTGGATTGACGAATACGGCATCGAGGGTGTGGTGTTGCTCTCCTCGGACCGCCACCGGTCGGATGCGTACCGGCATGAACGGCCCGACAGCTACGACCTGTACGAATTCGGTTCCGCCAAGTATACGAACCTGCACACCCACCCCATCATGGAGGCCTCGCTGTTCGGCTACAACGACAAGCCTTCGTTCGGTCTGTTGACGTTCGATACGGCAGATACGGCCCCGTCGGTCACCTACCAAATTGTGAACATCGAAGGCGAAACCATGCACGAGTTGACCGTGCCGCTCGAGGACTTGCGCCGCTAGGAAGAAGGAGACAACGCTGTGATTTCGCAAAAAAGCAACACCAATCGCATCACGCTGGCGACAATTCTGCTATGCGCCGTCTGGACGGCGTTATCGGTGGTTGCCTCAGGCAATCCAGCGCACGCGAACGAAGACGGGCCGCGCGTGCTGGCGGTCCCCGAGAATGAACCGCTCATTATTCCTCATGATGCGGGCATAAGGATATTCGACGTCGGCGACATTCCCGACCGGGATGAGACCCGCATCGAGTTTCCCCATCTTGCGCGGTTCGACGGCCATTGGTATTGCTCGTTCCGGGAAGGCGAGATACACGGAAACCACATCACGGGGCGCGCCCGCGTCATCCGTTCGGCGGATGGGGTCGACTGGGAAACCGTCGCGCTGTTCGAGTCGGACACGGGCGACGTGCGCGACCCGCGCCTGTCGGTAACGGGAACCGGCGCCCTGATGCTCAACGCCTCGATCCGTTTTATCGAAGAGGTTGCGCCCTTCGAGACGTTCGAGGGTCAACCCATCGAGCGCCAGTCGGTAACCTGGCTCTCGATGGACGGCCTCGATTGGAGCGGTCCGTATGCCTGCCCGAGCGGGATCAACACGTGGCGCTGGGATGTGGCCTGGCATGAGGGTGTTGCCTACAGCGTCGGATACAGCGGCAAGGACGCCGATGGCACACTCTACCGCAGCGAAGACGGCCGAACGTGGACCACCGTCAAGCAGAACCTGTTCCCCGGCGGACACGGCAACGAGGCCGCGCTCACCTTTGGTCATGACGGCACATTCTATGCTCTGTTACGGGCCGGGTTGGGGGCGCACGTCTCGTTTGGCACGGCTGCCCCGCCGTATGACCAATGGGACTGGCGTGAACTCGATGCGTATTGGGATGGCCCAGAGCACCGCCAGCCCGCGCGCACCATCGAAGGCATCGAGCGCGATTTGGGTGGTCCCAAAATCATTACGCTCAGCGACGGGCGGCTGGTCGGCGCGGGCCGAGTCCGGGGCGAGGTGCGGGCCAACTATTTCGTGATCGACCCCGAGGAGGGGGTGCTGACCCGCCTGGTCGGAGTGCTGGACGGCTCGAGTTATCCCGGCATGGTCGAGCACGAAGGAGACTTGTGGATCACCTACATCGGCCGCCGCGGTGGGGCGGGTCCGGTGTACTTCGCGAGAGTACAACTGCCCGCTCCGTGATCGGAACCGGATGCGCCGGGAAGTAACACCGGTAACTCGGATATTTCGACTGCTCACCCGGCCCCGCAGGGTCCAACTACGAACGGCGCGTGGAATACGCAGGAACCACATCACCCGGTTTCGACATCGCCCTCCGGGCCGATGGCAAGCCCCGAAGTGGCGTCGTACTCGCGGCCTTTGGCGCGCTCGAGGAATTCCTGTTCGTCGAGGGCAAAAAGCGGGCTGATCTCGATGTCCACCGCGACCTTCCCATCCGCATCGCGAGACACAGGAACTCCGGCCTTTTCGAGCCAGCCGCCCCAGAGGTTCCGCATCGACTCGCGCGCGGCGGCAACGCTGTTATCGCCTTCACGAGACTTGATAGGGGTGTATTCAGCTTCGCGGGCAATTTCGAGCGCAATTGGTTCGTGGGTGATGAACCGCAACGCGTCGAACACGAACGTCTCAAATTTGTAGCCATTGGGCTCATCTGGCTTCACACGCTCGCCTTTTTCGTCGATGTAGGGGATCTTCTTGTGCGCACGCCACCAGGGGAAATTGTCGTAATTGGCGTTGAGTGAATCAATGAACCCCACGTCGAGGATGTGAATGGCCGGGTTCCCGGCGAAGTGAATCAGGTTGCCCTCGCTGTCCGTCTCGAGCAATTGCGGATACATGTCGAGCACCGTATACTCGATCACGCGGTACACGCCATCGCAGATGCAATGCACCCCCACCGGCTCACGGGGCCGGCGTTTGCGGTGATTTTTCGAGGACATCTGCCCATTGCGCATCACGTGGTAGCCGATGAACAAGGGGTCCACCACTTTGACCGCCCAATTGTCGACCTGGAAATAGCTCAAGGTGTCAATGCCGCGGTTTTGCGTGTCTGCGGAGATCCCATTGTCCATGGCGGCCGGTATGACACCACCGTGACCGTTGGGATTCATGGCAAGTTTTCCGGGCTGTTCGAGCATGAACTTGCCCTGCTCGTCGACACAAGGCACCATCCGCTGCTGGAAAAACGTCACATCCTTCGGATTGAGACCGAAATAGTCCTGCTCTCGGAAGAACTCCTTTGTAGTAGCGTGGTTGGCTTCGCTGACCATGATATACCAGGGCAAAACACAGTCGTACCGGCTTTGCAGGTTGCGGATTTTTGCTGCGTGATAGCAAAAGATGCTGTTTCCGGTAATTGGCCCTATCGGATATGCGCCCTTCGGACCGTCAAACCCAAGCCGGGTGCCTTGCCCTCCCGCCACCAGCAACAGGCCGACACGCCCCTGCCGTAACGCTTCCTCGCCAGCCTGCCACGCCGTCTGGGCATCCTCTCCCCCACCTTGGGGAATCACAGGCACGGGGTCAATCCGCTTGAAACGCTCCTCCGGAGGCGGGCTCGTGACCCACTGGTGGATCAACCGGTTCATAAGTCTGAAATCGATGGTCTCGATCTGCGCGATCAGTGTATCGCGATCGGTTTGCGAGAGTTCGCCCCAAAACCGGAGCACGTGGTCTTGGCCGTTTTCTTCGAGGCGCGCGCGTGCGCTGGATTCATTCAACATTTTGGCCGGCTCTCCCCAGTTGAAATGCGTTGCCCGATCCATTTTGCCCACACCATTATAGACCTACGCGGAAGTATTTACAGGCGAGAGCTGGGCGCAGCGCTACTGCAGATCAATTACAACGCCGCGCACAGGGAGTCGATTGGGAAGCAGGGTTCCATCTTCTGCCCTCACATCAAATCGCAGCTCTTCATTTCTTCTTCCCACCCGGGCGTCCGGCGCAACATATACCTCGACGGTTGCGCTGTTGGGCTCAGGGCCGGGGAGGGTTTTGAGCTCGAAACCATCGCCCGTGATTTCCGCGTTCACGATCTCGATAGGGCGCTCCGCGGTTGCCACGATCGTTCCAACGGGCTCATCTCTCGACACTCCCGGGCGCATCGAGAATGTAAGCCGGTCCTTCGACAACTCGTAGAAGCTTTCTATGACAGCCTCGACACGCTGCCGGTAACGTGGCACGCGCTCGCATGTCGAAAAGAGATAATACACGCGTGAGTAGTCGCCCGCAGGCGCCCATGGCTCGATGGTCACCGTGATGGTATACTCTGGCTTGCCTGGCTCGCGCCATTCGGATTCCGGGCGTTTTTCGAAAGCAAACGAAGCGCTCTTTTCCGCTTCGTCCAGGAATCTCACGTCAACCAGTTCAATGGGCTCGTCAGCCACCTGCCGGAGTACCTGAGTGCGCTGCGCCCTTTCGCCTTTCTGAATCTCTCCAAAGTCCAACCCGTCGGGCTCCACTTCAAACTCGGGTTCAACCCGCACGATAACCTCTACGGTCTGCATAGGCGCATTGGCCGCATTCGACATGATGGTCAGACGTTGTTGCGTTTCGAAACCGGGAATCCCTCTGGGAAAGACGGTAATCTCGAGCGGGACGGATTGGCCGGGCCGAATTTGGTTCTGAGCCATCTGGCTGGTGGTGCATGCGGCACACGTGGTGGTAACCTGCCGAATCTCGAGTGTTCTGCGCCCCGTATTCGTGACCATAATCTCCGTCGTGGTCGGCTCACGATTAGTGACGGTCCCCATGTCTAGCTCGTCCGTCTCGATCTCGAGCATCGGCACCGAGGCCTGATCGGCATCGACGGGCGGCAGCACACCGGGGCCCGACGGGGTGCGCCCCGGTTGGGCGACGGGCGGCACGGCATCGCGCGCGCTCAGCGCGGCATAGATGACAAACGCACCCAGTGCGAGAACGATGGCAATGATGATGTACGCGGGTCGTATACGCATGCGTTATTTTGCCGCAAATTCCACGTTATACCGTGTTTCAGCCTGCTGTAAGTTGTCTGTAAGATTTTCGTACATGCTGTCGGTAATGTCAATATCGGTTTCGAGCGCCATGAGCAGCGCGCCCACCACGGGCTCGAACACGGGCGTAACGGCCACGGCCAGCGGGGATGCCTCGTGCACCCGCGCCATCATGTGATCCTTGAGAACGGGGCTGCTTCCCTTAAACACGCTTCCGGCTGTCACCAGCTCGAATGGCTGGGCGGTCATGTCTAGTTTTCGCGCAACGGCAAGCACCATGTCGCCCAGATACCGGCCTGCCGTCCGAAGAATATCGACGGCGGCCGCATCCCCTTGCAACGCCGCGTCAAAGACGAGTTTCGCCATCGGCTGGAGGTCGTCCAGTGACAGCTGATGCCGGTACATTTTGTAGAAAAACTCCTCGACGTCCCGGCAGCCCGCCTTGTTCACGAACAGCTGAGTCAATAAGGTCGGCGGGCGGATGCCATCGCGCGCATGATAGACGGCATATAAGCCGTGTCGCCCGATGATGGTGCCTGTCCACAAATCGCCAAACTCTTCGTTCAATCCGCCAGCGCGCGCTTCGCGACCCTGCGCATTGATTCCCGCGCAGATGACGCCGGTGCCGCAGGCGATGACAATGCCGTGTGAGGTGCGCACGCTGCCGCGCATCGCCGCCATGGAATCATTGCGAAACACGCGGTGTGTCTCGCCAAACAGCGGGGTGTATATCTCGCGCTCGAGCATGTCGAAGTCTTCGGGCAGGTCGGCGCCGGCGATACCCATGCCCACGCACGCGATATCATTCAGCGCAAGTCCGGCATCCTGGAGCGCGCCCTCGACCGCCTTGCGGTTCTCACGCGCCGCTGGCTCGACGCCCTGGTTTTCATAATTGCCGTTGCCGCCGCGCCCAAAACCTTTGATGTTCCCGTTCGCATCCGAAATCAGGCAGAACGTCTTCGTGGCCCCGGCGTCAAGCCCCATGTAATGCTTCATGCCCGCACGTCTCCTGTCTACGAATTAGAACCGCGCGGGTAGGAGCCCGCGCGGATATCTCTAACAGTGAATACCGTGATCTCGTGCCACGTCAGTTGCCTTGGACCTCCCTGAGTCGCGAGCGCGCCCGTGCGGCCGCCGGCGTCATCGGATAGTTCTCGACCAAATCCTCGAGCAGGGCAAACGCCCGCGCCTGCTGGCCGAGTCTCAGATGGGCCGCAGCCTGGTTAAACATCGCATACGGCACCTTGGCGCTATCGGGAAAGTCGCGGCGAAGCTTCTCGAATTCCGTAATACACTCCTCGTAGCGGCCGAGATTATAGAGGCATTCGCCCTTCCAGAATTGCGCGTTGTCCGTAATCTCGCTGCGCGGGAAACGGGTTGTGAAATCGCTGAAAAGGGCCAAGGCCTCCTCGAATTGTTCGCCCTGATAGGCCTGCATCGCCCGGTTGTACGCAGGGACCGGATCCGACGGAGCCTCGGGCGCGGCCGGGGGCGCGGGCTGAGGGTCCGCGGGAGCGGTATGCGCCAGCGGGTCGGGTTCGGGCAGGAGCCCGGGGGTTGCCGGAACGCTTCGGGGCGGCTCGACCTGCACGGGACCAGGCACAACATCCGAGGGTCTCGATGGCACGCCCCATCCTGTGCTCGGGGCCATCGATGAAGGCAACGAGATGCCGTACTGTTCATAGACGGTACGGGTCAGGGTATCCAGCTTTTGCTCGAGCTGCGCCAGCTTCTGCTGGTTCTCTTCGACCATCGTCTGGACCTGCCGCGCCTGTTCGGTGCTCTCACTTACCCTGACTCCGACATCCGCCGCAGTCACATTGAGATGCTCGACAGAACCGCCCAAATCCCTCTCGAGACGCGACACCTTACGGTGCATGTCATAGATGGTGTTCGCCACAGGATCGTTGGACGTCCCTGTCGTCGCACACCCTGTCCAGAGGAGCACGCCCAGGATTGGGGCTGCTATCAGGAAGGAAACACGCATGGATAACCTCTTCTCAGTTTGCTCTGTTGAACTCTGCACGGCGGTTCCTGGCCCAAGCCTCTTCGTTAGACCGTGGGTCCGCCGGCATTTCTTTTCCATAACTGATGGTCACGAGGCGATCGCCCGAGACGCCCAGGCGAATCAGATAGTCACGCACGGCCATGGCGCGCCGCTCGCCCAGCGCCAGGTTGTATTCCTGCGTGCCCCGTTCATCGCAGTGGCCCTCGATCTGGATGATCGCAGTGGGCATCTGCCTGATAATCTCGGCATTTTGCCGCAACGTGGCCAGCGCCGTCGGGTCCAATTCCGAACTGTCGAAACGGAAATAAACCGTGCCGGCCTCGCGCAGTCTCTGGAAATGGACATTCTCCTGATCGATATCAGGCAGGCCCGTGCCCGTCGTGGTTTCAGGCCCCCGCCTCAGACTTTCATCATCAGCGGTCAAATCCGGTGTGATGGAAGTGCCTTTCCTGCCGCAACCGCCCGCGGCGACCGCGACGATGACCAAGCCCACGACAATGAGTTTTGCTGACATTTTGTACGACATTTCTTGCTTTCCCTCTTCCCACGCGATGTGGTTCTGGTTGTAGCCGCCACGGTGACCATCTGAAATCTTAGCAGAGTCACACCCGCCGGTCAACCGAGTCCTTTGTTCCAAATGACCCCTTGGAACCTGTTGTGTGAATATCGCAAGTCAGGTAAAAGTTTCAGCCAAATTTGCCCCAAAAATGGATTGCATTTTTCTCTAGGTATTCCTATCATACAGTACCATGAAAAGGGCACACCAGCTTGCTTGGATATTCCTCGCCTGCGCCTTGAGTTCGTGTCTTCACGATCTGCAGGTTGACAGGCGTATTCCGTATGCGCGGCCAGAGGGGCATCAGCTGCGCCTCAATGTCTATCAGGCCGAAAAACGCCCGCCCGAGCCTCTCCCTGCAATCGTGGCCATTCACGGCGGGGCATGGCTGCACGGCCCCCGTGTCCAGCAATGGTGGTACATTCACGAATTCGCGCGGCGCGGATATGTGGTGTTTGCCGTGGACTACCGTACCCTGCCGCGCCATGGCTTTCCTCATTGTCTGCACGACGTGAAAAGCGCCGTGCGCTGGGTGCGGCTGCACGCTGACGAATACGGCGTGGACCCGGAGCGCATCTATGCCTTCGGCGCCTCGGCAGGGGGGCATTTGGCGGCGTTTCTGGCAACCACGGACCCGTTGGACGGTTTCGAGGGCGACGAGAACCTTGGCGCGTCCAGCGAGATTGGCGCAGCCATCAGTCTCTACGGCGCCGTGGACCTCACGAAGTACCGCGACGCATCGAGGCTGAACATTGTCGAAATCTTCCAGCGCTGGTATATCTGGCACTTTGTGAAAAACTCCGGCTGTCCAGAAGGTGAAGACCCATTTGTCTATGCATCTCCCATTTCGTATGCCCGGCCTTCCAGCAAGCCGATCTTTTTTGTGCACGGGAAGTCTGATTTTCTTGTTCAACTCGAGCAGTCCGTGGATGCCCATGCACGCTTGCAAGAACTCGGCGTGCCAACGGAACTGGTACTGTTCGACAACCGCGGTCACGGGTTTGACTATATCTTCCGTGCTGAACGCAGGCGCTTATTCGCCCAAATGCTGCGGTTTCTGGAGACCCACGGCGGCGCATTGGCCGACACCAAGTTGTCACCACGGGCGACGGCATTGCCGGACGTGGATGAGGTGTGCAACGAATAGACCCGGGGCCCTATCTGTCCGTTTTGGTCTTTTTCCTTGGGGAATACCGGCAAAGCAGCCCCGCGAGGCACTGCCACAGGCGTCTTACCCGTGAAACCTTTGGCGCTGCGGGCACAGCGGAGGCAACCGCGAGCTTTTCCGGAGCGGGTGACGGCTTCGGTTGTTGCCGTGCGTCCCGGTACAAACCAAGAATTGCCCTGCCAAACTGGCCGGCTGTTGCAAACCGGGCGTCCGGCGATTGGGCGGTAGCTTTCTCGAAAAATGCGTCACAACTTTGGGGCAAGGTGGGCACCAGGTCCGTAATGGTTTTGCCTTCCTTGGGAAGCTGCCCGGTGAGCATCTCGTAGAACATCACCCCCAACGCGTAGATGTCGGTGCGCCGGTCCACTTCCGCCGCACTGATAAGCTGTTCGGGCGAAATATACTGATGCTTGCCGAGAGTCACCCCAATGCGCGTAAAGGTGGGGTCCATGTCCATAAGTTTTGCGAGCCCGAAATCCAACAGTCGAATGGACCCATCTGCAAGCACCATGAGGTTTTCAGGCGACAGGTCTCTGTGGATGGTGATTTTGTGGGCATGTTCGAGCGCGTGGGCCACAAGCGCCAGAATGCGCACCGTCGAGCCGAGTCCCAGCCGCGTACGGTCGTCAATGATTTGGCGAACGCTGCGCCCCTCGACGTAGTCCATCGTGTAAAACACCAGCTTTCCATAGCGGAAGGCGTCGCGAATCCGAACGATGCCCTGGTGGTTGAGCTTGCGAATCGTACGAACCTCGCGCCCGAAACGGTGCAGGGCAATACTGCTGGTTGTATATTCGGGCCGAATCGTTTTGAGCGCCAGCCGCTGTTCCGTTTTGCGGTCGGTCACCAGATACACCATCCCCATGCCGCCCTTCCCAAGCACCTTCTTCACTTCATAGCGCTGGGCAATAAGATCGCCGGCAACGTATTCGCTCTTTTGCGTATCAGTTTCCACACCATGCACCCAGATACTTACAAGCACTTTCACGATAATACCTTAGCCTGGATACTCCACAGCTTTCAACTGCGGGGCATCCGAGTCTTATGCGCATACGCATTTGTATTAGTGAATTGCGATTCTCAGATGCCACAAGCTGCTGTGAAATATCCCAACAGAGTCTGTTTGCAGAAAAGATTGGCGCTTTCTTCGCAAACCAAGTCTGCGCAACTCTCACCAAATCAGGCGTGCCTGAGTTGGGAGATATGCGGGTTAGATCGTATGCCTTTGCGGGACGAATCAATGCGCACGGCCCCATTGCAGACCTTCGCTGTCGGCGCGCTGTGGAATGCCTTGTTTTTTACAAATGCGCGGCAACGTGCCGCCTTTGCCCTGCCGGGAACTCCCGAGCACCCGGCACAGGCATGGATTGTGGCTGAGAATCGAGAGCCCGGAGGCCATGCATGTTATACTGAATTCCATGACTTTTTTGCGTGCACTGGATATCGCCTTTTTTGTATTTCACACGGGGCTGATTCTCTTCATTCTTCTCGGGTGGATATGGCGGCCGTTGCGCCGGGCAAATCTACTGGTCATTGTGCTGACGGGGCTTTCCTGGACCGCGCTGGCGCCGTGGTATGGATTCGGCTACTGCCCCTTTACCGACTGGCATTGGCAGGTGCGGATCGCCATGGGTGACACGGATCTTCCGCATTCGTATATGAAATTTCTCTTGGACAACATATTCGGGACTGATTTCGATCCCACGCTGGTGAGTTGGGTGACTATTCTTGGTCTGATCGCCGCCCTTTGCGCGTCGGTTGCGGTCAATGTGCGCGATTTCGTATCCAAATCCAGGGAACAGGCGAAGAAAGCGGAACCGCCTGGGTGAATGTGCCCGCAGGGCCGCCGGAATCATGCCTGACCGGCAAGGAGACGCAGAGTAAACGGAAGGAGTGTCGCTTGGGCAGGCAAGTTGTCAGCCAACTTTCTCAAAAGTGTTGACAATTCATAACTGAGCTGCTACTTTACAGCAAAGATACGGTGCGGCAAGCGTATGACTCCGGAGTCTGTAGCAACATGGCTGACAAGGCTTTTGTCTATGAGGGCATCAAGCAAAGCCTGAAACAGCGCATCGATAGCGGTGAACTGGCCGAAGGGGCGCGAATCCCTTCTGAATACGCCTTGGCACGCGAGCTGGGAGTAAGCCGCAATCAGACCCGCCAAGCGTTGCGCGAACTCGAGATCGAAGGCTATGTCGTCCGGCAGCGTGGCAGCGGCTCTTTCGTGGCCCCCCGTCAGAACCGTATGGTACACCCTGTGCCCGAGCCAGAGAAAACGGTCGCGTTGCTCTTCCCGCGTTTCCTTTCCGGTTACAGTCGCAACGTGGTATCCGGGTTCATGCAGGGGGTCGCCACTTCGGGCTATCAAACCGTCGTGTATAACGTTCAATGCGATGAAGCGTCCGAACCCGGCATGCTCAGGTCGGTCTCGGAGAGTGGCGTTGCGGGGGTCGCCGCGTGGATCGAACACAACAATGAGACCTGCCGCGCGTTGATTCGCGAGCTGACCCAAAGGGCTTTCCCCGTGGTGCTACTCGATCGGGCACTCTCGTCTGTCGAAGTGGACTCGGTCACATCCGACCACGAGGAACTGGGCTATCGCCTGACCAAGGCCCTAATCGACCGGGGCCACCGCCGGATTGCATTCATCGGAACGGAGCGCGGCAATCCAACCAGTGTAAACGACCGGCAGAAGGGGTACTTCCGGGCTCTTGAAGAATCGGGAGTGCTGATTGACAATCGCCTGGCCTCGCACATTCGCGAACAGGTCTATGATGAAGCCTCGGGTGTTGCTGCCGAGCTGATGGGACTCTACGACCGTCCCACGGCGGTTTTTTGCCTGCATGACCTCGTTGCCTATCTTCTCTATCGCGAACTGCTGAAGATGGGATACAAAATCCCAGAGCATGTCGAGCTGGCCGCCGACGAAGGCCATCACCCGCCGCCGCATGACGAGATGCCGTTGATCTCGGTGGAACAGCGCGGACTCGAGATAGGAAGCACGGGCGCGGACCTGTTGCTCAGCCGTATCGCGGACCCCGTGCTGCCTGCGCGCCAGATTCGCATTCCGCCGTCAGGCGTTACCGCAAACTACACGGCATGTGCCACAACCGAAACTCGAGAGCATGTGAAAGAGGGAGGTGAGACACCATTGCTCCGCAGACAGAATTGACGTAGTGCATCCAGAGCCGGGCGGACGTGACCCGCAATCCGCCCAAAACGCAAAAAAGGGAGAGCGATACTATGAGAAACAAGGGCTTTACATTAATCGAACTGCTGGTGGTTATCGCGATTATCGGCATTCTTGCCGCGATTCTGCTGCCGGCACTGGCCCGCGCGCGCGAAGCCGCACGGCGCGCGGCGTGCGCAAACAACCTCAAGCAGATGGGCCTCGTCTTCAAGATGTACGCCAATGAGTCCCGAGGCGAGAAGTTTCCCACCATGAAGACGCACCATTCATTGCGGCCGGGGGATGCAGGCTATACGGGTCTGGGCTGCGACAGGATCACCAACGGCAGCCCCTATTTCGCGGGCCAGCAGGTCTACCCCGAGTACTTGTCAGATATCAATGTGATGGTATGCCCGTCGGACTCAGACGGGGCCCAAGGTCTCGCTTCGGGCCGGTGGAATCTCGACAACGATCCAGACCTGCCGCCCGACCCCTGCCGCTTCGACGGCCTGTCCTACAAATACCTTGGCTGGGCCATGACCCCAGACCATTTCATGGTCACGGGTGTTGATGAGAATGCTGAGGCGCAAGGCTTGGGCATCACCATTGACATGGGGTATGCGACGGAACTCAACGAGTTGTTTGGGGTGTTGTCGGGAACACCGCAGATCGAGCGCTTCGACTCGGACATTCCTTTCGAGAAGCAGACAGGCGAAGAAATGACCGTGTACCGGCTTCGCGAGGGCATCGAGCGGTTCTTCATCACCGACATTAACAACCCGGCCGCCGGTGCGATGGCACAATCCGAAATCGCGGTCATGTATGACGAGGTAACGGAAGATCCCGCGAACTTTAATCACGTCCCGGGAGGCGCCAACGTGCTGTACATGGATGGGCACGTGGAATTCCTGAGATATCCGTCGACGTATCCGGTGAGCCGGACATGGGCTTGGCTCTACGCGAATCTTATTGACTAAGCGCCGCATGCTCGATTCGGGTGCAACCTGCGCCGCGACGAGCAACGACATAGACCACGAAAGCCTGGGCCCCGCTGATGCGGGGTCCAGGTTTCTGTTTGGGGGCTGAGACAAGTCATCCGCGCAGCGCCCGCAGTGTCGCAGGCGCCTGTCAGGCCCCATTGACCTCGTGGGCTTCGTCGAGCATGGCGAGGTAGGTTTCAAC
>SLSB01000556.1 GCA_007130675.1 Candidatus Hydrogenedentota bacterium
AGATCGACTAGCGACAGCATCATACGGATGCGATTGGCCCACCACTCGAATCCCCGTTCGGCCATGAGATTCCAGCGATAGAGGGGGTTGCCCCAGTGCTGGCCCGTGGCCGAAAAATAGTCGGGCGGCACCCCAGCGACCACGGTGGGGGCGCCATTTTCATCGAGGTAAAACAAATCGGGATGGCTCCACACGTCGCTGCTGTCGTGAGCCACATAAATAGGGATATCGCCCATGATATCGATGCCGCGCTCGTGGCAATATGCTTTGAGGGCATGCCATTGGCGGAAAAACAGAAACTGCCAGAACTTCAGGTCTTCGAACTGCGTGTTCAGTTTGCTTCGCCACGATTGGAGTGTTTCGGGGTCGCGGCGAACCAGTTCTTTTTCCCATTGATTCCATGCGGCGCCATCGTGTGCGTCTTTGATTGCGCAAAACAGGGCATAGTCATCGAGCCAGCCCGCATGCTCGGAGCAGAACTGCTCGTATTCGTGCCGCAAGTGCGTGGCGGCGCCCTCGTGAAAGCGTCGGCTGGCGGTACGCAGTGCGGTTTCCTTGAACCTGGTCACTGCGCTGTAATCAACAAACTCGCTTTGGAAGTCAGGGGCTTCTGCAAGTGCGGCGTCATCAAGAAGACCTTCCTGGGCCAATTGCGGCAGATTGACCAGCAGCGGGTTGCCCGCGAATGCCGAATAGCACTGGTAGGGCGAATTAGTGTGGCCGGTTGGTCCCAGGGGCAGCACCTGCCAGAGCCGCTGGCCCGCCTCGTGCAGAAAATCCGCGAAGCGGTATGCCTCGGCGCCAAGGTCACCGATACCGTGTGGACCGGGCAATGATGTGGGATGCAGCAGCACCCCGCTTGAGCGTGGTTGTCGCACGATGAACCCTTTGCTTTTCAGACGCGCAGCAGCGTCTGCATTTCTTTTTGGAGGGCACGAAATGCCTTCTTGTAAGGTTTCGGATTGCCCTTTACCGCGATAACATCGACTCGTATGGTCTTGCGGCGCGGGCGCCGCCACGTTTCCCCGTCCACAATGGCGAGGGGTTTCAGGCCTGCGCTCTCGAGCGCGTGTTCGATGGCCGCAGGCGAGTGTATCCGTTCCCAGAACGTGTTTGCCAGTCCTTTGTTAATGCGCACCTGCACCTCGGAGAGGCAGGTGGCGCGGTCATACGTGCAGTCCCAGGTCGTCTGGAACGTGCCGTTATGCTCGGTCCATTCCTGTCCGGCAAAATGTTGAAGCACCATTTCCTCGGTGACGAAATCGAAGTAGAGCACGCCTCCGGGCCGAAGGGCCGTGCTGAGTTGTGTGATGGCCTCGTGCATTTCGCTTTCGCTCAAGAGAAAATTGATGCTGTCGAACAAGCACGTCGCGAAATCTACCGTGCCATCGAGCGGGAGGGACCGCATATCACCGACAACGGCCGGCCACGGCTGCCTGGCCGTGCGGCCCGTGCGGATCATGGCGGGCGAGATGTCGATGCCCACGCTTTGCCAGCCGTCCTTGCGCAGACGCTTGATCAATGTGCCCGTTCCGCAGGCGACGTCACAATGGCGGAAGGGCTTGGGTAACAGACCGCCCAAAAACGCCGTCGCCACATACCACCGGTCGTATTCCACATGCGCCATGATGTGGTCGTAGTAGCATGCAAGGGCGGCGAAGGGGTCGGCTGTCATGGCATGCGGCTCGCCGGATAGCCGGTCGCGGGGATATGGCCCTGGCTGACCAGTTCGCGCTCAATCCATGCGTAAAACGCTTCCGAAATGGGGTCGACGGTAGTATGGTTGCGGACATACTGGGTTTTCTGGGTAGCGACGAAATACAACGCCGGGTAGAAACCGTGTGACTCGCACATCTCGCGGGCATGCTCGGCCTCGGGCCTTTTGCGTAGCGGTTCCGCATAGTCCGCGAAGTACAGGGCCAGCCCCATAAGACCCAGGCCGGGGCGGCCGGTCGTATGCCAGTAAATGGCCTCATAGACGGCTTCGCTGGCAATGCCCAACGTGCTGCGGCAGTGCTCGGCCGCCACGGGCCCGTGCAGGAGTTTGGGGTTCTCGCGCTGTGCCGGAGTGAGCTCGATCCCGTACGCTTCGGCCTCATGCAGCAGTTCGTCTTTTCCAATTCCCTTTTTCAGGTCGTGGAGCAAGCCGGCGCCGACGGCGTCTTCATACGAGATGCTCAGCCGCGCCGAGAGTTCGGCCATATACCGGGCCGTGGACATGGTGTGCAGGAAGGTTTTTTCGGGCAGGCTCGCCTCGAGCAGACTCGTGAATTCGCCGGCGCGGGGAATCTTCAATTTATGCTTCGTATGTTCCATGCTTCTTAACATACTTGCGCACGGGGGGCGGCAGCAATTCTTCGTAGGGTTTGGCTTGGGCCGCACGGTTGCGCACCTCGGTTGATGACATATCGACGGGCTCGATGTTGAGCATCGTATATGCGCCCTCGATGCGCTCTGGAATCTCAAAGCTCCCGGGACGCGGGGCCACCAGCAGGTGCGCCCGCCCAAGGATCGTGTCCGGGGCGCGCCACTGCGGCAGATCCGCCAGTGAATCGAGGCCTATTATCAAAAACAAAGTGGCATCGGGATATTGTTGCTGCAGAATTTCAAGGGTCTCGGCGGTGTACGACGGGCCTTCGCGATCCAACTCGACGCGGCTGGCCTCGAGCCCGGGTTCTTCGGCGAGGGCTGCTTCGACCATAGCGTAGCGGTCTTCTGATGAAGCCCCCAGCGCCTTTCCGGACTTGTGGGGAGGTTGGGCGGCGACGACAAAAAGCACTTTGTCTAACTGCGCCTGTTGCCGGGCTGCCTTCGCGATCCGCATGTGCGCGTTGTGAATGGGATCGAACGTGCCGCCAAAAACTCCAATGCGTTGTGGTTTACTCACGAATCTGGCCCGCTCCCCGAATTACGTACTTCAGGCACGTCAGTTCCTGCAAGGCCATGGGGCCTCGGCAGTGCAGTTTGTTGGTGCTGATGCCGATCTCCGCGCCCAAACCAAATTCGTAGCCGTCGGTGAACCGCGTCGATGCGTTGACATAGACCGCCGCACTATCCACTTCATCCAGAAACCGCTCAGCGGCCTCGTAGCGCTCGGTCACGATGGCATCAGAATGATGCGAACCGTACCGGTTAATGTGAGCCACTGCCTCGTCGAACGATTCCACCACTTTGATCGACAGAATCTTGTCCAGATACTCGGTGGTCCAGTCTTCTGCGGTGGCTTCGGCGCACTCGACGAGCTGCCGTGTCTTCTCGCATCCGCGAAGTTCGCAACCGCCCATCTCGAGGGCTTGCGCGGTGTCGGGCAGGAAGTCCGCGGCAATGTCCGCATGGACCAGCAGGGTCTCCATGGCGTTGCACACACCGGGGCGCTGAAGCTTAGCATTCACTGCGATGGATTTCGCCATATCGAGGTCGGCATCTGCATCCACATAGACATGGCACACGCCATCGAGATGCGCCACCACCGGAATGCGCGACTCGTCGAGAATGCGCGCAATAAGACCCTTTCCGCCGCGCGGCACCACCACGTCGACATAGGCATCCATCTTGAGCAATTCGCCCACGGCTGCACGGTCCGTGGTGGCGATCATCTGTACCGCACCCTCGGGGACGCCGGCGGCGATGGCGCCTTCCGCGAACACCTTGGCAATGGCCACGTTCGAGTGGATCGCCTCCGAACCGCCGCGCAGCACCGCTGCATTGCCCGATTTCAGGCACAGGCCCGCGGCGTCGGCGGTCACGTTGGGGCGGCTCTCGAAAATAACGGCCACCACCCCGAGGGGCTGCCGGATCTGTGCGATGCGCATGCCGTTGGGATGCACGGTCTGGCGCACGATATCGCCCACCGGGTCGGGCAGTGCCGCGACGGTCTCGAGACCCGCCGCCATGGCCTCGATGCGCGCATCCGTCAATTCGAGACGGTCCAGCATGGCGGTCGACAAGCCCTTTTCGCGGCCCGCCTCGAGGTCGTTCGAATTGGCAGCCCGGAGTTCGTTCTTGGCGGCCCGAATGCCTCGCGCGGCGTTCATGAGCGCTGCGTTCTTCACGGCAGGCGACAACGAACGCAGCACCTGGGCTGCATCGCGGGCTTGCGAGCACGTCCTGGCGATTTCGTCGTGCAATGTCATCTCGAACCACCCTTCTTCAATACACGGTTTTTCATCCTGCTATCATACTCTCGATAGCCCCGCGTGATTGGTCACAACAGGACCATGTTATTGCGATGGACGACCTCGTCAAAGTCTTTTCGGCCCAGAATCAGTTCGATGTCGCCGCTCTTGCGGCCTTTGATGCGCTCGATGTCGTCGCTCGAATAGTTGACAAGCCCTCGGGCGATGTCATGATACGCTTTATCGGTAATACGCACCGAATCGCCCATCTGAAACCGGCCCTCGACCGCGGTGATCCCGGCGGCCAGCAGGCTGCGGCCATCGAGCAGCAGGGCTTTCTTGGCGCCATCATCGATGCACAACACGCCCCGCGACGCCCGGCCAAACGCTATCCAGCGCTTGCGATGCGACAATGCTTCCTTTGATGAGAAGAACGTTGTGCCCACAGTCTGTCCGTCCAGAATATCGCGAATAACCTTCGGGCGGCGTCCGTTGGCGATAATGGTGCGGACCTGCGCCGCGCAGGCGATGCGGGCTGCGGCCAGTTTCGTCACCATGCCGCCCACCGAAACCTGTTCTCCAGTGTCGCAGGCCAAGGCCTCCAATTCAGGCGTGATTTCTCCGACCTCCCCGATAAGGCGGGCGTCAGGGTATTGCCGTGGGTCGGCCTCGCACAATCCCTCGACATTGCTCAGGATTATCAGCATGTCCGCGCCGATCTTGGCGGCTACACGCGCCGCCAGCGTGTCATTATCTCCGAATCGAAGCTCTTCGACGGCGACCGAGTCGTTTTCGTTGACAATGGGAATGATGCTCCCGAGCGCGAACAGTGTTTGGAGGGTGTTGCGGATGTTCAGGTAGGTCTCCCGGTTGTCGAGGTCGGATGCCGACAACAGGACCTGGGCCGTGCGCAATCCCTGGCCATAGGTGCGGAACAGTGTCTCGTAATAGTGCATCAGATTGGCCTGGCCGACGGCCGCAGTGGCTTGTTTAAGGGGCAGAAGCTTTGGCCGCTCGCTCAGTCCCAGAGCGGTCATGCCGCAGCCCACAGCACCCGACGACACCACCACGATATTGAGCGCTCGCTCGCGTTTGAGCGGACACAGCTCCTTGACGATTTCCTCGAGAACGCGGCCATCAAACCCTCCGGGACCTGTCAAGAGCGACGTGCCGATCTTCACAACGAGGGTCTTGAGTTTATTCAGGTCGGTATTCAAGTTCGGTGTCTCCAATATAGATGGACTGGCCGGGTTTCGCCCCCATGCGTTTGAGTGCTTTGAATAGTCCCATCCGGCGAAGCTTATGTTGCAGATGCACCACAGCCTCCTCGTTCTCGAAGTCGGTCATCGAGACCGCGCGCAGGACGGACCGTCCTTCGATGCGGAAGCCCTCGTCCTCGCGCTCGATGGTGTATGGCGCCTCGTAGGTGTAGTCGGCGATTTCTGATTCTGCGGGGCGTTCCTGTTCCTCGCGGCGTAATCGCTCGGCCACGGCCCATACCCGCTCGAGCAAGGCCGGCACGCCTTCGCCGGATACGGCCGAAATCGGGAAGGTATCGTTCCATACCTGCGAAAGCCGCTCCGCTTCGGGCTGGTTTTCTGTGATGTCGACTTTGTTCAACGCGATAATCCGGGGCCGCCCGGCGAAGACCGGGCTGTGTTCCTCGAGTTCCCTCTCGAGCATCCCGAGCGTTTCCCCAGGTTCCTCATCGCCAGCGTCAATCACGTACAGCAATACTTTGGTTCGCTCGATGTGACGGAGAAAATCGTGACCCAGCCCTTTACCTTCTGCGGCGCCTTCGATAATTCCCGGAATGTCGGCAATGGTCAGCGCCCGAAACCCCTCGAGTTCAGCGACGCCCAGGTTCGGGGTGATGGTCGTGAACGGATAATCCGCAATTTTGGGTTGCGCGGCTGTAATTCGCGCGAGCAGAGTCGACTTGCCCGCGTTGGGAAGGCCCACGAGACCCACTTCGGCGATGAGCTTCAACTCGAGCAGATACTGGGCGTCTTCGCCCGGTTCGCCGCGTTCCGCGAACCGCGGTGCCCGCCGGGTCGAGGTCGTGAAACGGGCATTGCCTTTGCCCCCGCGCCCGCCGTGGGCCGCACAGAACCGCTGACCCGGCTCTGCCAGGTCGCAGCGCACAGTTTCGGACTCGAGGTCGCGCACGAGGGTGCCCACTGGCACGGGAATCACCGTCTCGGCGCCTGTCTTACCGTGTCGGTTCGCGCCTCGGCCGTGGCCGCCGCGCTCGCCGGTCCAATGGGCGTGGTATCGCAGTTTCATAAGCGAGGTCACATCGGGGTCTGCCACAAAATACACGTCGCCCCCGTGGCCGCCGTCGCCTCCGTCCGGGCCGCCGCGGGGGACGTATTTCTCGCGCCTGAAGCTGCAGCACCCGTTGCCGCCCGCGCCTCCGGTCACCCGTATTCGTACGCGATCGACAAACATGGCGCCTCGTGGCAGCCGGGGGGTTACTTGGAATCGGACGCTACGATATCAACGCATTTCCGTTGCTTCGTAACGTGACGAAACCGCACAACTCCGTCTGCAAGAGCAAACAGGGTGTCGTCTCTTCCGAGCCCCACGTTTTCGCCGGGGCGGAATTGGGTGCCGCGCTGCCGCACAATGATATTGCCGGTTCGCACGACCTCGCCGCCAAACTTTTTCACGCCGAGGCGTTGCGATGCACTGTCGCGGCCGTTACGCGAGCTGCCGCCTGCTTTCTTATGAGCCATGGTAATTCCTCTCCTCTAGGCCTGGATATTCTGGACCCTGAGCTCCGTATAACTCTGCCGGTGCCCGTAGGTGCGCATGTAATTCTTCCTGCGCTTCTTCTTGAACACTCGGATCTTCTTGGCGCGGCCCTGGCGCACCACCTGGCACACGACCTTGGCGCTTTCGAGGGCCTTGGGGTCCACGACCAAGCCGTCCTCGTTGCTGAGCAGGGCGATCTCGGTCAGTTCGACCGTGTCGCCTACGGGCGCGTCGATTTTCTCGACCCGCACCATGTCACCTTGCGAAACTTTGTGCTGTTTGCCGCCTGTCTTCACCACTGCATACATGATTCTACTCTCCAACACCGCCATGCGCGCTTCCCCTCGGGAAATCCGCGGTCTGCCGCACACCGTGGTCGCGTCTTTGCCAGCGATTCCGGTTCACGCCCTGTTTGCGGCGCATCACAAACGCCTCCGCCGCGGTGCGCAACTCCGCGCACCCCGACAACGAGGCAAGATAGCTCGATTTTGCGTTCCTGGGCGACGGCAGATTCTCGGTCACCGCCGTCAACCGGCCAAACGCGCCTTCCACCACGATTTCGTGGCTATTCATCGTGGCGCGCGGGTCAGCGATTATCCGCACACGCGTGCGTTGCGGGCCGATGCCCGCAAGACTCACTACCGCCGCGACATTTGCGTTTCTTGGAAACGCTTGCACGGCCTCCAGCGCCGAGCCCTCGAAGATGACCTTCGGTATCTTTAAGTCTTCGAGATGAATGCCCCGCCCGGCCAGATACGGGGTGCCTTCAAGCCCCTCCGGGGGCTTACGCGTTGTCAATGTCACGCTATGCAATCCGCCTTCGCGTCCCGCAAGCACGCCATCGACGCCCGCAATCGCGCCGGAAGGCAGCCACACCTGAATCGTGTGCCGCCGGGCCTTCTCGAGCAACTCCGGCGTCGTCATCAGGCCGCCAATGCTCAGGATCAAGCAATCGCGTTTGTGCCTGATGGCGGCATCGATTACACTTTCCACGGCATCGGGGCCGGCACATTCTACCAGAAAGTCCGCGGTTGCGGCGCTTTCTTCGAGACTGCAAATCGATGCCGAGAGCTGAAAATTTCTCAGCAACAGCTCTGCCCGCGACCGCTCGATATCGGTCAGGGCCACGATCTCCGCCGGAATGCTGCCTTTCTGGAGCGCAATACAGAAGTCGGCGCCGATATTGCCGCAGCCGACCAATCCCACTCTCATTTTGAACATGCTGTATCCGCATTTCACAACGGGCAACGGCCGCGCTGTTCTTGGTTTTCGTCTGCGTGGCAACGGCTTACGTCCGACGCGCTAAGGCGCGCATGCCTGCGCCCACTGACACAACATACATCACCTTACCCGCAACGAAACCGCGAAACTATAGCATATGCGGAAAATGACAGTCAAACATCGACACGGCGGATTCAAGTTCTAAGTGCACGTGTCCAATCCGGGGAGACATGCTCACGCCATGCACCGAGAACAACGCCGGCAGAGGCCTTATCGCCCTGCCGGCGCTTCTGCTGTCGTTTTCCGTCGCACGATGGCAACCAGCCTGAAGGCTCAGCCGCCCCAGAATCCCCAGTACCGCGAGCTGGCAACCGTCCTGGATATCGGAAACGCCGAAGAACCCTCGGCCGCCGGATATCGGACAAACTCGACATGGCCGTCCATGAACAGGACATTTGCGCCGCCGGGAATGTGATTGAATTCATCAACCATGCCGACGATATTCACACCACCTGCTGCAGCGGCCCGCACCTTGTCCCACATTACCGGGATGGTGCTTTGACCTTGGGCGGAAGCTGCTGGATTATTGATGTCGGTGATCATAAACCGCTCGATCCCTTCACGAAGATGATAGGCCGTGACTTCCCCAAACCCGCCCTCGGGTAGGTCTACTGTGACATCCTTGTAATACTGAGCCTCCACCAGTTGTGCCAACGGATCTCCACCGGGATACATGGACGTGGGAAGAAAGCCTTCTCCGTGGTCTTGCAGGATGACTCTTCCGAATTCTTCAGCATTTAACACGCTGTCAACGAACCATTCCGGCCGAGCCAGCTTGGGCAAGTAGAGGTAGCTGGGGTTGTACATCAAGAACACCGCTGTGCCGCCCGCACAAATTGGCAGACCAGTCAACCAAGTGTCCTCGGGGGTCGTGAACTGCTCGACGAGGTCCACGCAGGTCATCGCTTTGTCAATGTCGCCGCCGTGCGGGGGGCTTCCATCGGAGGGGCAAATCGCGATGGACGCATCGGTGAGATACTCGGGATAGAGATCCTGCCCAGGGCCGTAGACGCCGCGCTTAAGGGCAAACATCGTGTCATCGCCGCTTCCTCCCAGCATGCTCAAATCAAGGCCGTGCATGGCGCCGCCGCCGTTCTCGGGCCACTGTTCCCCCCGGGATTCGTTGGCAAACATCTTGAACACCAAACCCCATTGCTTGAGGTTGTTGGCGCAGGATGCCCGCCTGGCCGCTTCCCGCGCGCGCGCCAGTGCCGGGAGTAGAATCGCTGCCAGAATGCCGATGATCGCAATCACGACCAGCAATTCGATGAGTGTAAAGCCTCTGCGTTTTCTCATGGTTGTTCTCCTCCGAATGTTGTCCACGGTTACCCTGCCTACCATTGGTTCGCCACAAAGCCAACCATTGTCTGCGTCCAAGTACGCAAAGAGGGTGCCAAACTGAATGCTCTTGCCCCAGAAGTCCTTGGGAAGTGCGAAAGAATTGCGTTTCACTGGGAGCAAGGCGCGTGCGATACGCACGAGGCAGGGGCAGCCATTCATCGCGGGACTTACCAAAGGCCGAGCCTGGGCGTGAAAAGCCGGACATATTCCCTACGCGCCTCGCCGGAAACATAGGAGACTATACAGACAGCCCCGTAGCAGATGACCTTGCCAAGTTCGAGCTTCCCGCCTGCCCTTAAGCTGCTGTGAAACGCGCGCTCTTGCAAAATTGCAAAATCAACGCGCCGAATGTCTTGCATTTCTGCAAGACATTATCAAGCAGATTCTCCGGCACGGACCGGCGTTTCGGTCAGTTTTCTGTAGAGGGTCGAGGGGTTAACGCCGAGTTTTCGGGCGGCTTCTTCCTTGTTTCCGCCGCACTGCTGAATGGCATGCAGAATCAACTGGCGTTCGTAACTGAGCACGGCACTCTTCAAATCATTGGCGGGAGAGGCATCCTGGGCCAGACCGGCGATCACAGGGGGCAGATCATCCAGTGATATGTGTGTATCGCGGCTGACGATCATCGCGCGCTCCATGACGTTGCGCAATTCACGCACATTGCCCGGCCAGCTATACTCGAGAAGCGCTTGGAGCGCGGCGGGTTGGATGCCTTCGCAATGCCGCCGGAGTTCCCGGTTAAAGACTTCAACAAAATGGTGGGCCAGCGCAGGGATATCCATCCGTCGCTCTCGCAACGGCGGTACATGGATCTCGAAGACGGCAATGCGGAAATATAGGTCTTCACGAAACTGGCCCTCTTCGACAAAGGCGCGCAGATCGCGGTTTGTGGTTCCGATAACGCGCGCCCGCAAACGTCGGGGCTTGGTCCCGCCTATCGGCACGAATTCCTTCTGTTCGAGTACGCGCAGCAGTTTTGCCTGGAGGGCAAGGGGCATTTCCGAAATTTCATCGAGCAGGATCGTACCTTCCCCGGCGGCCTCGAAGCGGCCGGTATGATCCTTGATGGCCCCCGTAAACGCGCCCCTGACATGGCCGAACAGCTCGCTCTCGAGCAGATTCTCGTGAATCCCCGCGCAATTAATCCCCAGGAACGGCTGGCCCGGCGCGGGGCCCCGCATATGCAGGGCACGGGCGATGACTTCTTTGCCCGTGCCGGACTCGCCGCTGATGAGCACCGTGCTGCGGGTCGGGGCAACATCGTCCACCAGGCTGAGTACATGCTGCATGGGCTCGCTGTCTCCGAGAAGTGGCGAGTTACCCGCGCCTTCGGAAAGCTGGCGGCGCAGCGTCTTGACCTCCTCGCCCAAGGACTTCAACTCGATGAGACGGCGCACCTTGGCCAGTACATCCTCGATGACCAGCGGTTTAAGCACATAGTCGCACGCGCCTTTCCGAAACGCTGACACGGCCGTCTCGAGATCGCCATAGGCCGTGATCATGATCACTTTTGCCGACGGGCAAATCTCGAGAATGTTGTCGAGCACCGCCAGGCCGCTCGTGCCGGGCATCCGCACATCACACAGCACGACATCCGGGCGGGTTTCGGACACGGCGTCGAGGCCTTCTATAGCGCTGGCCGCGGTATCGCATTCCAAGCCTTTTTTGCGCAGAATGCCCGCCAAATCTTCGCGAAACAGCTCTTCATCGTCAATGATCAAGACCCTGTTGCTCATAACACCGAAACTCCCGATTTCAAGGGATTCTGGGCGCCCGACCGGCTCAGCGGCAGAACAACCGTAACCACGGCCCCTCCACCCGGATGGTCTTCCACATCGATGCGCCCCCCATGGGAACTGACGATGTTCTGGGCGATACTCAGACCCAATCCCATGCCCGAAGACTTGGTGGTATAGAACGTATCGAAAATCTGGTCACGGTGTTCTTGTGGAATCCCCGGTCCATTGTCGACAAATGCAATATACGCCGCGTCGTCCTTCACAAAGGTCCGCACAGTCAACTGCCCTCCTTCAGGCATCGCCTCGAGCGCGTTCAAGCCAAGATTGAGGAAAACCTGCGCGAGCTGGTCTCCCGCGGCATCTAGTGACGGCAGATCATAGGCAAGATCCGTACCAATTCTGCGTTGCTCGGCGCCTTTGTGAAATTGGAGGATGCCGAGCGTTTCGGTGACGATGCCGTTTACCGAACAGCGGCCCCAGCGGTTCTCGGGGGGGCGGCCCAACTGCGTCAATCCATGGACAATCCCGGCGATACGTGCGATCTGCTTCTGGAGCAAGGCCAGGCTCTCGCGCAAATAGTCGGGCTCGTGGTCTTCCTCGAGCAAACGCAGGCGGGTCGAGATCGAGGCGAGCGGGTTTCCGATATCGTGCGCAAACCCCGCGGCCATCACGCCCAGCGCCGCCAACTTGTTGGAATGCGCCATCTCGGTCTCGATGCGCTTGGCCTCCGTGGTTTCCTGCACCAATTCCACCACTTCGTAGATGTCACCCGATGGACCCAACAGCGGAAAGGTTGTGACGTGGTAGAAGTGGATGCTCCCATTCGAATCCACAAGCTGGCGTTCTTCCGACCGCACGCGGCCGTCTCTGTATGTTTGCTCGGCTACTCCCGCGCTCCCGCCCGTCCAATGGTCAATTCGCAACCCCCGCAACTCGCTAAGCTCTTCGGGGATGCCCAGCCATAATTTCATCTGGCGGTTGAACCAGTCCGGTTCGCCATTGCGGTCGAGGATGGCAAATCCAATGCCCATGGCCTCGAGAATGAGGTCGCTGCGCTGCCTGACCGCGAGGCCATGGCGCTCTTCGGCACGGAGCCGATCCACCACGGCGGTCGTGAAATATGCAACAAGAAACAGCAAGAGAAAGTGAAGACCCATCACCATGAGGGCGTAAGAACCTGCTTGTGATGAAAGCCCCTGGTCATGTACTGCCGGAATGAACGGCAGCGGCGTGGGGGTGACTATCCCGGAGGATTCCGCAAGAGCCAGCCCCGAGAACGCGGTCCATTGCAGTAACGCGTAGCCGTAGCAACGCGCGGGCTCGAGGAGAATCGCGGCCATGATGGTCAGGAAACACGAAATGAAGATGAATGGGTTGGCCGCGCCCCCAAAATGGTGCACAAACAGCAGCAGTACCGCGAGATCGCACAGAAGCTGCAACTCGGCAACCACCCGGGTGCTGACCTTGCGTTGAATTGCCACCGTAAACCCCAAGTTGGCCACGGCATATCCCGCGAGAAGAAGTAATAGGGGCTGGACAGCATCGGCTGGAATAATCTCAAGCCGATAATAGGCGGAGAGCACAACAACAATTCCGCTGACGCATGCGGCCCAGCGCATGCGCGTATACAGACGATTGAAGTGAGCTTGGCGGTCCTCCATCGGGTATGGCGAATCCAATATGCGCTGATCTTCGGAGATAAACGTAGGCATGAGAAGACGATGCGCACGAAGCACAAAGATGCTCACAATGAAGCCCGCCGCAATCGAGACCATCGTCCGGCTCAGTGTGCGTTGCAGCCAGAACGGATCGGTGCCGTCGGCCGCGTGCCAGATCGTCTCGACCAGCGTAAAAGACCCAAACAGCGTGATAAGGGCCAGCAGCGTGAGGGGAAGCACGTACCATGGCACGTGGGCGACATTGGTCTGATAGGCCTTCTTCATTTTCTCAAACGCCTCCTTGAGTCGCTCGGGCGGTTGCGAAAGACGGTTACACGATTGTGGCATCTGCCGCGCCGCGTATCAA
>SLSB01000516.1 GCA_007130675.1 Candidatus Hydrogenedentota bacterium
CTCCCGGCCCCGAAATTCCAGCGGTACGTGTTAAAGCGGGATTGCTGATGAATCAGCGGCCGCGAGTGATTTCGGGACAGTGAATGGTGCGGCGCCGAGAAGACATACGTATTCCCCTCGATGCGTTCGCCTTCACCAAGGCGCAGGCCGTCTTCTTCGGCATACAGAGGCTGCGCCGCGTATAACGCCACGTTGTCGAACGCCATTGCACCGCGCACGTGCCATTGACCGAAAAGAAGGGAACGCGCCCAGGATTCAAGCACCGCGGGCGTGTAGAACACCGACGAGAAGGACTGCCACGAGTCCGTCAACGGACCGAGGTCGCGGTTGCAGTAGTGGGGCCCGCTGATGGCCGTGCCAGTGCCCGAGCCCGAGCTTCGCGCATCGAATGTCAATACATATACCGACAGAGGCTCGAGCGCCAGCGGTTCGGATCGCCAATGATTGCTGCCCTGCCCGGTCCCCGTGACCTGAATCGAGCGCGTACCCTCGGTCGCCTCGTCCTCTAGCCATTCGCCCGTCCCGCCGGACAACGTCCAGCCAATGGGCGCGTCGACGCCTTCCTCGAAAGACGGATTGGGCACTTCGATGACTTGGGCCCCACTTGAGCCAGCAACGAAAACACCCGCGGCCAACAAAATGATGATGGAGAATGCACTCGAAAGATTCATGATCAGCTCCTATGACAAGAACAGTCTTAGATTGCGTCAGACAATACCTCGTTTTGTCAGGGCCTCCAGGCCTCTCCTGACTTCCTGTTCCATACCGGGCGCGAGTTGCGCGGGATAGCCATACTCCCAGAAACTGACGACCTCGTAACCGCCTTCGGGCAGTTGCGGGGTCATCGGCAGGTACATGCCCTGTCCGTCGGTATACCCCAGCGCCACGGTCAGGCCGCCGCCGTAGTACTGCTCGATAAACTGGCCCCATCCATGGAGCGCTTCGCCCTCGATGCCCACCATCCGCAGATCCTCGCCCAACTGAATCCCGTGCAGCGTCAGCGGCACTTCCGATGGAAGCAGGCGGTTCCTCTCGATGTCCTCAATGGTCTTCCGTGCCCACATGAAGCGCACATCTCTCGCTTGCCGCTCTTCCGGGGTGTTTGTGATGATTTCCTCGAAGAATTCTCTGGGCGGCGCGGGTTCGAGCGCCCAATACATTTCCTCGGACGCGGAAGAAAGCTTCGGTGCAATCGGATCAAGGCCCTGTTCGAGCGCAGCAATGACCTCGGCAGCCACCATGTCTCCGGCTTCATCCATCAGTTCCCACGTGCCGGGGATCCATACGTCAGAATTCTGTCCGACGACCGACGGTTTTGCGTCGCCCCCAACTCCTTGTAAAAAAAGGCTGCACGTTTTGCCGAAATGGGCATCGAGACGGTCCATGGCCGCGCCGGGAAACTCGGCCGAGATCTCCCAGCCGCTCATCATCGAGGGGTGGCAGGAGATAGCGAATAGCAGACAGACCGGTGCGCCGGCGGAGTCCTCGAACAGTACGATAGGCAGCTTGTCGTAGGTGGGTCCATGGGGATTGGGCCGGTTCTGGATCGAACCATCGGGCATGTGCCGCCGCCGGTCCATGGGCAGCTTCGAGGTGGTCATCCCCGCCCGCATGGTTGCCGTTCGAGCCTCATCGCGGGCAGTCAGCGCTGCCTGGACCGTGGCCCGTTCGAGTTGGTTCAGATAGTCGCGGTCGGGGGCTTCATAACCGGCCGAATACCATGTGCCCACTGCCGGGCCGACGTGATTGTGCGAGGTATTGAGGAAGATCTGCTGGGGCGCGATGTCCATCACCCGTCCGATAGCCCCCTTGAACCGGTCGACGTCCTCGCGGCCGAGAAAGCATAGATCGAGCCCCATGATCAGGACGGCCTCTCCCCCGCTCTCGAGATACAGTGCTCGCGTGTAAATGGGATCATGCACGCCCGTGCAGCCGCGCTCCATGTCGCGCGTGCCGAAGCCCATCATGGTGGTGCCCACCGGCGGCGTGATGTCCATCCGTGCAAACCCGGCTTTCATGACGGCAGATCCTCCGCTCGAGTGTGTTGGATTCTGTGTGTATCCGATTCGGGCAGCCCCCAACGAAGCCGCTGCCGCGCCAAGAAATGTCCGTCGCTTCATGGCCGCATCCTTGATCGAGTGTCTTGTGCAACTGCGCCCACGCGCGGTTGGGCTTCACGCCCCCAACCCCGCGCATTGTACAACAAGGCTTCGTGGTATGCTACGCTCCGAACACGTCAGACAGGATGTGAACTGACGCCCACATCATCGGCACAGACAGGAGTGTTCTTTCATGGACAGCCGTACGCGGGTTCAAAACGCGATTTGCCGGAACCCTGTTGACCGCATTCCGCTGTGTGATGCGTTGTGGGAAGACACCCTCACCGCGTGGCGGAACCAGGGCATGGCGAAGGATGCAGATCCCGGCGATTTCTTCGGGTGGGACATCGTCGACCTGTTCCTGGACGCCTCGATGCGGAGACCGGCGGAAATCCACGAGTCCGATGACGCTTTCGTTGTGTACCGCGACCCGGCCGGATACACGGCGCGGAAGTTTCGGGGCAAGTCGCGGAGCCTCGAGTTCCTGGATCATGTGACGAAAGACCGGGAAACATGGGAGACGTTGAAGGCGGGTTTCAGGCTGGATCCGTATGCCCCCGCACGCATCGATACCCACTCGTATTTCATGCACCTCGATGACTATCCCTCATGGGAAGAGGCCAGGCGAAAATATGAGGTGTTGCGCAAGAGTGAAAAATACATTCGCCTGACGGTGTATGGCCCCTGGGAAGCGACGTGGCGGCATCGCGGATTCGAACCCCTGCTGATGGACCTGGCGATGGAGCCCGAATGGGTGGGCGAAATGGCCGAATCGCAGGTTTCGCTGGTCGAGGCCAGCATCGCGCACTGTGTCGCGCTGGACATTCGTCCCGATGCCCTCTTTCTTGTCGAAGATCTTTCGGGCCAGTCTGGGCCGCTGTTTTCGCCGGAAACCTGGCGCGCGTTGTTCAAGCCTCTGATGAAACGCCTGGGCGATTGCGCCCGCGAGAACGGCATGTCCTTCTGGATGCATTGTTGCGGGAACTGCGGGTGTTATTTCGAGGATTTCATCGAATGCGGCCTCGATGTTATCCAGCCGTTGCAGGCGTCGGCCGGATTGGACGTGCGCGATTTGAAACCGCGTTTCGGCAACCGCCTGACGTTTTTCGGCAACATCGACGTGCGGAAGATGAGTGCGTCAGAGGCGGAATGCGAATCGGAAATCCGGGACAAAATCACCGCGGCCAAACAGGGCGGCGGCTACATCTACCATTCCGACCACTCCGTCCCGCCCGAGGTGACGTTTGACCGCTACCGCCGTATTATGGACTGGGTCGAAGCGTACGGCGCATATTGAACACGCGTAGCGCCGGCCTTCACCGAGCCTTCTCTTGCTTCTTTTCCTCGAAGGTCAGCGACGCCGAGTTGATGCAATAGCGCAAACCGGTGGGTCTTGGACCATCCCTGAACACGTGTCCGAGATGGCCGTCACAGCGGGCACACACGACCTCGGTCCGCCGCATGCCCAGGCTGGTGTCCAATTTCGTGCGGATGTGCTTTTCGTCCACGGGCTGGAAGAAACTCGGCCAGCCGGTCCCCGAATCGAATTTGGTCTCCGAGGTGAACAGCGGCAATTCGCACGCCACACATCGATAGACACCTTGTTTCTTATTGTTCCAATACTTGCCCGTAAACGCCCGCTCGGTGCCTTTTTCGCGCACGACGCAGAACTGCTCGGGGGTCAGCTTCTTGCGCCACTCTGCTTCGGTCTTTTCGACCTTCTCGAGGGATTCGGGTTTGGCAGCCATGGTTTCCTCTTGCGTATCCCGGTTTCGATTTGGCGCCTCGCTTCTTGCCTGGACCTCAGTGGACAGGCCACAGGCTGCGGACAGGATACCAATCACAATGACGGTCAGATACACACGCATGGGATGCTCTCCAAGTCGTTTGGCCGTCATACGTGGCGGCACAATCTTATAAGAGATAACCCGAAGAACGCATGCGACTATTCCTGCCCACCGCTGAACGGCGCTTCACAAAAGGAATGCGCACATATGGACTCAGAAGCGGACCTCGTACCCGATGCAGAGGTGGGGTTCGAGGGGGTGCTTGGAAAGGATCTCGTATTCCTGCTTTACGAGGGGCCATTCCTCGACCAGACAGCAGGCGTAGATGTACTCGATGCCGATCCGTGTCTTGCCGAGAATGTTCTGGATCTCCTCGGTCGGCTTCATCCGGAACCGGTAGTGCCTGCCGATTTCCTTCAGGCCGATACGCGTGTAGAACCGGGCGGCGTTGCGGTCCTGTGTCCAATATTCGAGGCGGTGAATGCCTTTCATCTTCGATTCCTCGATGCTGGCGTCGATCAGCCGTTGGCCGAGCTGGTTTCCGGCATATTCGGGCAAACGCCCGAACTCGAGCACATAGCCGCCAAGACTGTCTTTCTGGTAGCAGATCTCGCCGGGCGCCGTGTCGTATTCAATATCGGTGAGACCGACGATGTTGCCTCCGGCAACCGCCACCAGGCACGTCGAGGGCCGTTCATAGACCGGCCGTTCCTGTATGGTGTAGTTCCACGCGTGCGAGATGCTCATGATGATGGCGTGGGTGCGCATCCACTGCGCTTCGTCTTCCGGGCGGTATTCACGGATTTCGATGTCCATGGCGTATATGGCCTCCCCCATTCGAATATGGTCTACAATTCTATAATGCCGAGCGCGGCGCGTGCTTCGCTCACTTTACCGAGCACTTCGGCGGCCTGCAAGAGGTTCCCGCGGGCGTCTTCGAAGGCCGCATTGAGCCGGACCGCCCGCAGAAACTGTGCATACGCCTCTTGGGGCCGGTCCAACCGCCACAGCATAACGCCCAAATCGTTGAAGTTCACTTCCCACCATGGGCAGACCTCGATGGCCTGCCGCAACAACGCCAGCGCCTCGCGCACATCACCGGTCTCGAGCGCGGCGCGAGCCCGTGCATTCAGGCGTTGGGATTCCTGAACGGCCTCGACGCGTTCGGGCGGTTCGAGGTCCCATTTGCGCACGAATGTTCGCATATTTGCCTGCATCAGCGCGTCCCACCGGCCGCCCACAACGCCCATGCCGATGAACGTGCGGCCGCCGTAGTGAAACACGAACGCATCGTTGGCGATATGCAGCCGGTAGCCGGCCTGCCGCGCCCGCAGACAATAGTCATCATCTTCGAAGTTGCCAATCCCGAACGATTCGTCGAACCCGCCCACGGCATCACGCGCTTCCTCGCGAATGAGCAGACAGAATCCGACAAGACGGTCCACTTCCTGATACTGGTTGTCATGGTCGCGCGCGCGTTTCGCGGCATACGCGTTGATGGCCTCGAACGAGGTGAAATCGAGTCCGGGAATGTGTTGCGCGCCCGAGACGCAGTTGCTCATCGGTCCCACCAGGCCGACGTCGTCCGCACGAAGCAATGCGCGTTCGAGGACTTCGAGCCAGCCCGCGGGAACAAGCGTATCGCTGTTAAGCAGCACGACATGGCCCTCGGCATGCTCGAGTCCCAGGTTGACCCCTCCGGCAAATCCGCGGTTCACATCGGAATGGACCACAACCGCGCCGGGAATGCTGTCAAACAGCTCGGACACGCCGTCGGTCGAGCCGTTATCGACGAGAATCAAGCGGTACGGCCGGGCAGTATGCGCCACAAGCGATTGGATGCACTGGCGGCAGTATTCGAGCTGGTTGAAGGCAGGGATGACGATCGAGATGGGTTTCACCGCCACGTCATCCAAGCCTTTCGCCCGTGCGAAAATTCTTGTAAAGCCTTGGCCACAACCAGGCAAAGGCGTTGGGGGTATGAGCCGCTTTAATCACAAGATGGCCGCGCCCCGTAGCAACCCGCACGGGATACGTGGCGTGTACGACGGTTCCGGGCGGCGCTTCCGCGGGCTCGTCGTCCCAGCTTGTGCGCGAGACGTATACGGTGCGGCCGAGGTGGTCAAAGCGCGCCACCGAGAAGGGCATACAGGCCCGCACGAGACGGTCGAGTTCCTGCGCGGGGCGTGTCCAATCGAGGCGCAACTGTTTCTTGCGCAACCGTTTGTCGTAGGTGGCGGCCGATTCATCTTGCGGCGTGCCGCACAACCCGTCGCGCTCGATGGCATCGAGCATATCGAGCACCAGCGCGCCAGCGATGCCGGAGGCTTTCTTATAGACCGAGCCGCCTGTGTCGGTTTCGTCAAGCGGAAACGCTTTTTGCATCAGGATATCGCCCGAATCGATGCCTTCGGTCATAATATGGAACGTGACGCCAGACTCGGTGTCGCCGGCGAGTACTGCGGCCGAGAATGGATTGGGGCCGCGGTGTTTCGGCAACAACGACGAATGGCAGTTCACGCAGCCTATCGAGGGCAACTCGAGCAGCGGCGGTTTTAGAATGACGCTGAATCCACCGACGAGGATAAGGTCGGGCTCGAGACGGCGCAGGGGCGCGAGTTCCTGCTCGTCCATCGCGTCGATATACAGTGTGGGTATCTTGGCGCTGCGCCCCATGCCCAAGAGACTCGAACGGGGGGCGAACATGCCCGCCAGACGCGGTAACACGAAACGCTGGAACGGGGTTGCAATGCGGCCGTTGCGCAACAACGCCACAACCTCGTGTTGCGAATCCAGCAGCGCAGTCAGCAGCGCGGCTCCAAGCGTTCCACTTCCGGCCAGAGCAATGCGCACGCGAGGCTCTCCTACGTCGTGTTGATCAGAACAGCTTCTTGGTATCTACAAGCAGCGTCACCGGACCATCGTTAACCAAGTGGACATCCATGTGCGCGCCGAATTCGCCCGTCTCGACAACGAGGCCCTTGTCGCGCAGGTGCTTCACTACCGATTCGTACAGCTCGGTGGCCGGCTCGGGCCGCGCCGCATCCGAAAACGACGGCCTCCGCCCTTTCCGGCAGTCGCCGAACAGCGTAAACTGCGAAATCGCCAGCACCGCCCCGCCAACGTCAACGACCGAAAGGTTGAACTTGCTGTCTGCATCGGCGAAACAGCGCAATCCGACGACTTTATCGGCCATGAGCCGGGCGTCAGCCTCGGTATCCTCTTGACCCACGCCAAGCAACAGGAGCAGCCCTTTGCAGATTTCGCCGGTGACTCGCCCGTCGACAATGACCGACGCCTCCGAAACGCGTTGAACAACTGCGCGCAAGCATGGTCTCCCTTGGTTCGTCCCCCAAAACGCTGCCGTCCTCGGCGAAGCGCGGTTCGTGCCAAGTCTAGCAGGCGCTGAATAGCGCGTCAAAACGGATCTGGCGGATCTGAAGGTATTTGGCTTATTGCTGCGACAGCATCGCGGCGACAGGGTTCAAATTCGCGTATCGAAACGTGTATGCTTTCTTTCGTTCGAGATGAGTTCATGATCTATCGCGTTGGTTTCTGGAGATATGGTGGACGGTTGCCAAGACAGATCAGACCTCCCGCCGCGGCGGGGAGACCTTCGGTCGCACGAGTGGCGCGGTCAGGCGACCTCGCCACAGCGGGTAGCCCGGGCGTCTCGCCCGTGGAGAATCATGGCCGAGAAGGCCACGCTAGACCAAGACACTGGTGTCGACGGTTTCGCAACGCAGAGCGTTCTTGCAGCGCCAACGGCGCGACCGAGAATAGCCCGGGGCAAGGCATGCGTTTCGCATGACGCCGCCCCGGGTTCGGCAGCCCCTCCACATCCCCCAGCGCTGAAAGCGCGTCCTAGTTGGAATCTGGCGAGAAAGAATTTGGAGACCTGCCGGTCGCACGAGTGGCGCGGTCAGGTGACCTCGCCACAGCGGGTAGCACGAACGTCTCGCCCGTGGAGAATCATGGCCGAGACGGCCACGCTGCACCGAGAGCGGAAGGGGGCCGGAGACCGCGCCAGGGCGGGGTTCTCGCTGTTTTGGGCGGTGTGTTTTGTGGTGGCGGGGCTGCTGTGCCTGGCCGGTTGCAACATACTCATCCCACAACCGCGCGACGAGTATGTCAACGGGCGCCTTCGGATCACGTATTGGGAGAAGTGGACCGGGTTCGAGGGCGAGGCGATCCAGCGGGTGGTAGATCGATTCAACGAGAAACAGGACCGCATCTACGTTGACCTGATCACGACAAGCCAAATCGACCGGAAGGCGCTGGTAGCGATCGCGGGGGGCGACCCGCCTGATCTGGTGGGGTTGTGGAGTTCGGGGATCCCGCAATTCGCCGAGAAGCGCGCCTTGATGCCGCTCGAACCGTTCATGGAACGCGCGGGCATGCGCCGCGAGGATTTCACCGATGTATTTCTCGACCTCAACACCTACCGGGGCACGCTGTACGGGCTGCCGCTGACGCCTTCCACTGCGGCGCTGCATTGGAACAAACGGCTGTTTCGCGAGGCAGGCCTCGACCCCGAGCGCCCGCCCCGCACGCTTGCCGAACTCGATGAAATGGCCGAGAAACTCACGAAATACGACGAGCACGGCCGTCTGATTCAGGTCGGGTTTACGCCATCTGAACCCGGCTGGTGGCATTGGTCGTGGAGCTATTGGTTCGGCGGCGAATTGTGGGACGGGGAAGAGATCACGTTCGACTCCCCCGGGAATCTGGCCGCATGGGAGTGGATCGCGAGTTATCCCGAGAAATACGGCGCAGCGGAACTTCGGCGATTCCAAAGCGGCGTCGCGGGGCAGTTCGCCTCGCCCCAAAACGCCTTTTTCAGCGAACGGGTGGCCATGGTGGTGCAGGGCGTTTGGATGGCCAACTTCATCCAGACCTATGCGCCTGATCTCGAGTGGGGCGCGGCGCCGTTTCCTTCCGCGGTCCCGGGTTTCGACAATGTCACCATCGCGGAATGCGACTCGATCTGCATTCCGGTCGGGGCGCGCCACCCGGATGAGGCCTTCGAGTTCATCCAATTCCTGTGTTCGCAGGAGGGACTGGAACTGCTCAACATGGGCCAGAAAAAGTTCACCCCGCTCAAACAGGTGAGCCCCGAGTTTCTCGAGGCCCACCCGAACCCCTACATCGAACTGTTCATCGATTTGGCGGCCAGCCCCAATGTGTTCCATGCACCGATAATGAGCATGTGGTTCGAGTACAACGACGAGATTGTGCCGGCGTTCGATATGGTCATGTTTGGAAGAACCTCGCCGGCCGCCGCCGTGGCCCGCGTGCAGGAGCGAGTATCGGGCATGTGGCAGCGTGCGCGCGAACACATCGAGCGCCGGGAACGGGCTGAAGCGAGGGCCGCGCAATGACCAGCCGGGAAAGGCAGAGCCTCAGAAACGGGCTGTTGTTCATTTCGCCCTGGATGTTGGGTTTTGCGGCGTTTATCGCCTACCCGCTGGGTGCTTCGATGTATTACAGCCTCTGCGATTACTCGGTGTTGAAGCCGCCGGTATTCGTGGGCACCGCCAACTATCAGGAGCTATTTTCGGACCCGGTATTCTGGGTATCGCTTTACAACACGCTGTATTTCGCGGCTTTTTTCCTTCCCCTTGCGACGGTATTGGCCATTTCGCTGGCGCTGTTGCTCAATACCGGCGTACGCGGCATGACCGTCTACCGCACGATCTTCTTCCTGCCTTCGCTGACGCCGCTTGTGGCGCTGGGAATCTTGTGGATGTGGATGCTCAACGGCGAATACGGCGTGGTCAACCATGTGCTCAACTTTGTGCTGAACCCGCTGGGCCTTGAGGCGCCTATCTGGCTGCAATCGACCACATGGTCAAAACCCGCCATCGTCCTCATGAGTCTTTGGGGGGTCGGGCATGCCGTGGTGATCTATCTCGCGGGGTTGCAGGACATCCCGAAACAGCTGTATGAGGCGGCCGATCTCGATGGGGCCCGGTGGTTCTCGAAGGTGCGCCACATCACCATCCCGCTGCTGTCCCCCGCCATCTTCTTCAACGTGGTCATGGGCTTGATTATGGCGTTGCAGGTCTTCGCGCTGCCCTACGTGCTCACGGACGGAGAAGGCGGCCCCGCCCGCTCGACCATCTTCTACGCGATGTATCTCTACAACTGCGCGTTCCGCTACCTTCGCATGGGGTATGCCAGCGCCATGGCGTGGATTCTGTTTCTCATTATCATGGCGTTGACTTTGGTGGTGTATCGCCTGTCGCGCGGAAGGGTGCATTATGCTGGATAACGGGACCATCGCACCCACCGCGGGGAAACAGCGCCGGAAACGGCCCGGCTCGCACGCCAACCGATTGAGCCGGCCGAAGGCGCTCGTGATTCACGCCGTCTTGCTTGCCGGAAGCGTTCTGTTTTTGTTCCCGCTGGTCTGGATGATGTCGACCGCGCTCAAGCCGCTCGAGCAGACCATGATCATGCCGCCTCAGTGGTTTCCCAGCCCCGTCGAATGGGAAAACTTCTGGGATGCCGTCACCTACATCCCCTTTTTCGCCTACGCCCGCAATACGGTGACGATCGCCGTGCTCGGGACCCTCGGGACCGTGCTCAGCAGCTCGGTTGTCGCCTATGGCTTCGCCCGCATCGAATGGAAAGGGCGAGATATCGTCTTTCTGGTGCTTCTGGCGACGATGATGGTGCCGTTTCCAGTGACAATGGTGCCGCTGTATGCGGTATTCCGCGAGTTGCGCTGGATCGGCACATTCCGGCCGCTTTGGGTGCCCGCATGGTTTGGCGCGAGCGCCTTCAACGTGTTTCTGCTGCGGCAGTTCTTCCTGACCATCCCGCGCGACTTCGATGACGCGGCTCGCATCGACGGGTGTTCGGAGTTTGGCATCTACCGCCGGGTGGTGGTGCCTTTGTCGCGGCCTGCACTGGCTGTCGTGGCGCTGTTCCATTTCATGTTTTGCTGGAACGATTTTCTCGGGCCGCTGATCTATCTCATCGACCAGGATTCCTTCACGTTGGCGCTCGGGCTCCAGTTTTTCCAGAGCCGGCAAGGCGGCACCCCGTGGAACCTGCTCATGGCCGCCTCGACCCTCGTCGTAGCGCCCATCATCATCTTGTTCTTCTTCACCCAGCGGACCTTCATCCAGGGGATCGCCATGAGCGGCCTGAAAGGCTGAGGGATTGACCCAGGTTTTGCACAGCAAGACCGCGTGGGCTGTCCCGGAGGTTTGCGGAAATCATCCTGTTCCGGACACTTCTATCGACGATCGTGTAGCGAAGGGGGTATGCAGCGCCAACGGCGCGAGCTGAAATAGCCCGGCGCAAGGCATGCGTTTCGCATGATGCCGCCCCGGGTACGATCGCCCCCACATCCCGCAGCGCTGAAAGCGCGACCTTTTTGGACACCCGCGAACAGTCGCTTGGCGACCTGACGGTCAAGAGAGCGGTCTCGGTCACACCACAGCAGAGGCGCCATATTTCAGGAACGAACAAGCCAAGGGGTAAAGAAAGCAGCGGGCTCAACAGACCATACCACACAGGGCGGCGCAGGCCGTGAGACCCCGCCGCCCTGAACTATCCGAACGTCTTTCTAACGAATCGCGGCGTAATCGGTCCGCACGGTTGCTTCGGTCCACGCCCCGGAAAGGACGGGTTCGATGGTCTCGATGGCCGAAGCCTCGAGATCCTCGTCTGCCAAAGGAGGCGCTGGGGGCACGGTCTCTACGGGAGCCGGCGGTGCATCGGGAACACCAAACCCGAGCACGGCGCTCACGAGGATCAGTGCCGCGGCCACCCCGACCAAGATGCGCAGACTTTGGCGAATGTTCATCTCGGCGGCATATTTTCCAATCAGACTGGGCATAAGAATCGCGCCCAGTAGACCAATGGCAAAAATCAGGCTGAAGACGCTCCCGGATGCCTCGGTCTTGCTGAAGGTCACGCCCACGAGTGTCGGGAAGATGGGCCCGAGCACAAATCCGGTCACGAGCGTGGCCCCCACGCCGATGCCGACGGATTTGGCGCTGACCATGGCGCCGAGCGATATGGCAGCGACCAGCGCGAGTACTGGCACAACAAAAACAAACGCCCCGGCGGGGATCGTGAAAGCCGCGATGAGCCGCGCGAGCATCAGCGCAATCCAGAACCCGGAAAGTGCCGTTCCCGCCTTTTCGTCGGTCATTTCATGGCTCTTGAGATACGTGGTGACAAAGCCTGCCAGGGTGACCTCGAGACTCATGTAGCAGAACAGCGCCAGGCCCCCTGCCCAGACACCGCCACGGCCCAAGAGTCCGATGGCCTGTGTTACCCGGAAACCCTCTGGTGGCGGGGGGAAGGTGCCGAAGATGGTGTAGACAATCGGGAGAAAGAGAATCGCGCCGATGATGCCGACGGTCATCTTGTAGCCCAGCTTCGTGAGCAGCGCGGCCACGATCAGCGGCGTGATGAACGCGCCCACGCCAAAGAACACGTTGAGCAGATTCGATGCCGCTGCCGGATTCTCTCCGTCAAACAGGATGTTGGGTCCGAGCGTATTTCCGACGGTGTTGACGCACATGGCCGCAAAACCCAGCAGCAGGCACGCTACAAAGGCGGCCTTATACGAGATCGCGCTGGCGAGCAGCCACACACATATGCCGCCCGCGGCGAACCCGACCACCGCTATCAGCTTGAACCCAAGCAGGTCGGTCAGCGGACCGATGAGCAGTACGAAGATCAGGCTGCTGAACATCAGCGCCGAAATGAGCTTGCCCACCTGGGCATCGTCGATCTTCAGCTCTTCGGCCAGTTTCAACTTGATGCTGCCCAGAATGGAGAATATCACTCCAAGGGCAAACACCCCCGAAAACGCGGTCATTATCGCAACCATGGCTGTCTCCTTCCGCTATGCCCCGGCTAAACTTCACATTTCCGGGGCAGGTTGACGGAGCCTATGTTCGCACCTTTCCCCTTGCGGGGCATCGTTTGCGCCTTCCCAGCTCCCCTGTTCCCTACGATGGTACCCCTCCGCGCGCCGCAGGTCAAGCATGTAAAAGACTTGCGCCGGTTTAGACACCCAGGAGGTGAGATAAGGGCAGACGCCTGAGGCTGAAGAAATGGGGCGGTCCGGTCCCTTCCGGAGCGCCGAGGGCGCGGAAATATACCAGGGCAACGCCCCATAAGCGCTAACATAATGAAGTTTGCAGGCTGGAACTGCCTTTTTGTAGGTTCAACTGCCGTTGCCGTTCGTGGTTGAAAGTGCCGCAGGCACGATAGAAAATTGCCCCGGGTGGCAACCCCATAAGCGCTAACATAAGGAAGTTTGCCGGCTGGAAATGCCTCTTCTGGGCTCAACTGCCTCTCCCGCTCATGGTTCTAAGTGC
>SLSB01000494.1 GCA_007130675.1 Candidatus Hydrogenedentota bacterium
ATGAAGCGTGTGGGCATGACCTTCGCAGCCAGGCCCGACCGATCCGACCGATCCGTCGGATCCGTCGGATCAGCCTGATTGCAGACCAGATGTGTAGTCGGCGGGCGCCATGCACACAAGGCTGCCGCAACGTTTGCCATACATGCTTGAAATCGGTATACTTAGCTGTTTCTGGCTAACGGGTGGGGTGTGTCTGGCTGTGGCAAAGGAGCGTGCATGGTACGCAGTATGACAGGTTTTGGCAAGGCCACGTGCACCTACCAGGACCAGGAGATTTCGCTCGAGCTGAGTTCGGTGAATCACCGCTACCTCGATTGCTCGTTTCGTCTGGGCAATTCGTGGGCGGCGCTCGAGTCGGTGCTCAAGGGCGTGGTGCGCGAACATGTTTCGCGCGGCAAAGTGCAGATAAATCTGCACCGCCGCCAGGCGGCCGCGCCCGCGCAGACGGTGCGGCTGGATTTGGGCCTGGCGCGCCAGTACCTCGATGCATCGCGTGAGTTGGCCGCGCTCATGGGCGCGGACGGCGCGATGAGTCTCGATACGCTGGCGGCTATGGACGGCGTGATCTACCACGAGGAGACCGAGGAGGATCTCGAGGAGGTCGGGCAGGTGTTGCGCGGCGTGCTCGGGGAAGCGCTCGGCAAGCTCAATGCCATGCGCGCGACCGAAGGCGTGGCGCTGGTTGCGGACATCCGCCGCCGCATTGCGCTGATGCGGGCGAGTTTGAAAGAGGTCGCGGCGCGGTTGCCCGAGCTGAATGCCAGGCACGAGCAGCGGTTGCGCGCGCGTATCCAGGAACTGGCCGCCGACGTGTCGGTGACCGAGGAACGCATCGCTATCGAGGCGGCTTTGTTGGCGGAAAAGGGCGATGTGACCGAAGAGGCAGTGCGCCTCGAGACGCATCTGGCGCACATGGAAGAGCTGCTCGAGTCGGGCGAACCCATCGGGCGCCGGCTCGATTTCTTGTCGCAGGAGATTCAGCGCGAGGTGAACACGCTGGGCGTGAAAACGCGGGATTGCGACGTCGCCCGGCATGTGTTGGACATGAAAGGCGAGCTCGAGAAGATCCGCGAGCAGGTGCAGAACATCGAGTAGATGAGCAATACGGCACAAAACGGCGAGTTGTTTGTGGTATCGTCGCCCTCGGGCGCGGGAAAGAGCGCGATCTTGTCCCGGGCCCGGGCGGATGATCCCTCGCTGTTGTTTTCGGTGTCGGCGACCACGCGCCCGCCGCGCAAAGGCGAGCAAGACGGCCGCGAATACTATTTTCTGGAGCGTGACGAGTTCATGCGCCGGGTAGACGCCGGCGAGTTTATCGAGTGGGCCGAGGTGCATGGCAATCTATACGGGACGCTGCGCTCCGAGATGGACCGGCTGGCGGCGTCCGGGCACGATGCCATTATCGAGATAGATGTTCAGGGCGCGGCGAGTCTGCGTGAACAGGCGTGCACTATGGTGTCGGTGTTCATCATGCCGCCCTCGCTCGAGGAATTGGAGCGGCGGCTCTTGGGCCGCGGCACCGAGACGCCCGAGGTGGTCGCATTGCGGATCGGCAATGCCCGCCACGAGCTCGAACAGTACCGGCATTATGATTTTGTAGTGGTCAATGACGATTTGGACACGGCCGTGGCGGACTTCAAGGCGATCATCCGTGCGCGCCGGTGCCGAGTCGAACGGTTTGCGGACGTGCCGGAAGGCGGTGTCCGTGCGGCTATCGAGTAACACGTGGCTGTCCGCGGCGCTGTGCATGCGCGGACAGGCATCGAGGAGGATTTAGAGAACATGTTACGGATGTATTCCCCCGAAGATTTCGAAGGCAAGACCGAAAGCTTGTACCGGCTGGTGCTTGCGGCGGCGCGGCGCTCCGCGCAGTTGGCGAAACCCGAAGCCCGGCCTCTGGTGCATGTGCGCTCGAAGAAGCCTACCGTGGTGGCTCTCGAAGAAATCCTGGAGGGCAAAGTTGCAGTCAGTGAGGCAAGAACCGATGAAGAGGACTACTTCGAGTAAAGAGATCGTCCTCGGCGTGACGGGGTCGATCGCCGCGTATAAGGCGTGCGAGATTTCGTCGCGCCTGATCGAACGCGGCCATGCGGTAACCGCCGTCCTGACCGAGTCAGCGCGGCATCTGGTGGGCGCGGCCTCGTTTGAAGCGCTGACCGGCCGCCGGGTCATTACCGCGATGTTCGAGCCGTTTGCGAGTCCCGAGATCGAACACATCGCGGTCGCGCAACGCGCGGACCTGTTTCTCATCGCTCCCGCCACGGCCAACATCCTGGCCAAAGCAGCCCGCGGCATGGCCGACGACTGGCTCAGCACCACCCTGCTGGCAACGCGCGCGCCCATTCTGTTTGCCCCCGCCATGAACACCAACATGTACAATCATCCGGCGACCCAGGAAAACATCGAGATTCTCAAAGCGCGCGGCTGCGCTTTTGTGGGACCCGGCACGGGCAACCTGGCCTGCGGCACGGTAGGCATCGGCCGGATGATCGACGTGCCGGCGATTCTCGATGCGGTGGAAGCCGCACTGTGCGAAACCAAAGACCTGGTCGGGCTTTCGGTCGTGGTGACCGCGGGCGGAACCCGCGAGCCCCTCGACCCGGTGCGCTTTCTGGGCAACCATTCCTCGGGCAAGATGGGCAGGGCACTCGCGCTCGAGGCGCTCAAGCGCGGCGCGCGCGTCACCGTGATTGCAGGCCATATGGACGTTGCGCCGCCCGAGGGCGCCGAGGTGGTTGTCGCGCAAACAGCCAACGAGATGGCCGAAATCGCGCTGAGTCTCGCCCAGGACGCCGACATCTTCGTGGGCGCCGCGGCGGTGGGCGATTTCCGGCCCGAGGATCCCTCCGAGGAAAAACTCAAGCGCAGCGGAAAGGGCCTCAAGCTTGCCTTGGTCGAGAACCCCGACGTGATCAGCCAGGTGGCCGCGCTCAAACGGGACGGGCAATTGGTCGTGGGATTCGCCGCTGAAACAGACAACCTCATGAAGAACGCAAAGGCCAAGCTGAAGAAGAAACAACTCGACCTGATTGTGGCGAACGAAGTCAACACCGAAGACTCGGGTTTCGGAGCCGACACGCTGCGCGCACGACTCATCGACACCGAGGGAAACGTCGAGGAACTTGATCTGGCCACGAAAGAAGAAGTCGCCAAGCGGCTTTTCGACCGTATTTCCGACCTGCTTGATTAGCCCGGGCATTTCGCAGCGTTCAACTGGCGGGCACTCGAGTCCCACGCAATCGGATCTGGTATGGCGGGATTGCGATCCTCATATGCCACAGGCTTCTGTGAAATATCCCCAAGCAATCTGTTCGCAGAAAATGCAGATGCTTTCTTCCCCGCCCAAGTCTACGCATTTCTCCCCGATTCAGGCACCCATAAGATGGTGAGAAATGTGGGTCAGTCTCTCAACGGCAGGGCGATACGCCTGCCTTCTCCAGCCGAACGGTAGGCAGCCAGCACCAGCTCGAGAGCGACACGCCCATCTTCTCCCGTTGCCGCGGGGGC
>SLSB01000617.1 GCA_007130675.1 Candidatus Hydrogenedentota bacterium
ACAGCGGCACTCATCACTATAACGGTGGTCGTATTTGCCATTATTCCATCCCCACAGGCCTCAAGTTTCTCGCTCGGACGCCGAATTTCCAAACTGAAAACCATAAACGCTCACCGAAAATGGATTTACGGCCGATCTCTTTCAGAATAGGCCGGCAAGGCATTGTCTCGTACATGCCCTTGGTGACTCGTCGCGAGGACAGGTTCGGGCATCGGCCGTGAGGCGAATAGACTACATCTATTCTGAGGAGCCCATGTCCGAGGCTTTCGAAATCTGGGGCGCACGCGACAAATTTTGTCACTTCGCGCCGCGCAGCGTCGCAGGTTTTGGGGTTTCCTTTCACACTTCCGCGGGGGAGCAACGCCGTAAGCTATTTTTGCTCAATGGCTTATGTCTGGACAATCTATGTTGGCACAAGGATTGCCTTAGGGGATGGCAACAATTGAACGGTAATGGTGGCCCGGCAACGGGCCTGGTGACGGAACGCTCAACGGAGGGCAGGCACATGAAGAAAAATCTTGGTTTTACGCTGATTGAGTTGATGATTGTTGTGGCGATAATCGCGATCATCGCGGCTATCGCGATTCCCAGCTTGCTGCGTTCGCGCATGAGCGCTAACGAAGCAGGCGCAATCGGGTCGCTTCGCACGATTTCGGCAGGCGAAATCAGCTTCCAGGCGGCAGCCTATAAGGATACCGCTGGGGACGGCGTGGGGGACTACGGCACGCTGGCGGAGCTGGAAGACCCGGACGGCGTCGGTGGTGTTCCGGGGTTTATCGATGAAGTGTTGGCCGCAGGGTCCAAACACGGCTATGCTTTCACTCTTGTGACAGTCGACGGTGGTGGCGGCGCCGTTCCGTCGTACACCTGCAACGCGGATCCGCAAAGCCCGCAGTCCGGACGCCGGACATTCTTTATGAATGAGTCGGGGGTGATTCGCTTCGAGAACACAGGCGCAGCCGCGACAGCAACCTCCACACCTCTGGGTTAATCTAGACCCGGCACAGGCAGCACGGCGAACGGCGGACCTCCTCGGAGGCCCGCCGTTCCGCTATTTGTGCAGCAGTAATGGCTTCACACACTTCAGCGCAACCCGGTTCTCTGGTCTGCATCCCCCGCTGTTGCGCACACTGGGTCAACGGGTAAGCGCTTGGCTCGGCTACCGGCTTCCGGACTCGAGGCTGTCGCGAATCCGGCGGTAGGAATCGTAGCGCACTTGTGCAAGCGCTCCGCTCTCGAGCGCCTCCCTGACAGCACAGGCCGGCTCGTGAATATGGCTGCAATCACTGAATTTGCAGTCGAGCGCAAAGCCGGCGATGTCCGGAAAATACAGCGCCACCTCCTCCGGCAAAAGGTCCCACAGCCCCAATTGGCGAATACCCGGCGTGTCGATGATATCGATGCCGCCAGCGAGGTGGTACAGCCGCGACACACTGGTGGTATGGCGGCCTTTCTCGTTGAAATCGCTCACTTCCTGGGTCACGATCTCGAGGTCCGGGTCCAAAGCATTGATCAGCGAGGACTTCCCCACGCCGCTTTGCCCCGCCACCACCGATACCGCCCCCCGCAACTGCTGGCGCAAGTGCTCGATGCCCTCGCCCGTGACACAGCTCGTATGGAGCACGGGGAGGTCCAAATCTTCATACACGCGAATTTGATCAGGCCGTTGTTCTCGCAGATCGGTCTTGTTCATGACAATGACCGGGGCGATGCCGCCCATATCCGCGGCGATAAGAAACCGGTCGAGCACGCCCACCTTGAACCGCGGCTGCGCAACCGCGACGACGCACACCAGCAGATCCACGTTGGCGGCAATAAGCTGCTCGCGCTGGCCTTTGGTGGCCGGACGGCTCAGTTTGCTCTTCCGGTGCTTAACCCCGGTTACGCAGAAATCGTCTTCGCAGGGTTCGACGCGGACGTGGTCGCCCGGCGCCAGAATCGAACTGCGCCCGATGCACAGGCGTTCGGCGACACGGCAAAGCTGTTCGTTGCCTTGGAACTCGACGAAGGCCAGCACGCCATAGGGCGACACGACCACGCCGTTGGGGTCGATGTCCTCGAAGCGTGCCTCGATCTCGACTGCCTCGGCATCGAGGCCGACATCCACTCCACTTAACCGGCGCGGGAGATGTGCGTGCGTGTCAACATCGTTCGGCGACCAGTCGCGTTTGCGCACACGCTTCTTTTTTCGCCTTCGGTCTTTCATCGCGGCCCCTTCCGAGCCGACAGCACAACGGACTCCCACACAAGTTCGACGTCAAGACGGCCTTTGGCCTCGATATCGCTGCGCAACCGCGCAAGCCCTTCCGTGAACTCGCCGGGGGGCAGCAGCGAATAGGTCGAGATAAACTGATTCTCGACGCGCTGCAGATAGCTTTGGTCAATGGGTGCCGGGGACGCTTGGATACGCTGCTCGGAGACGGCCCCGAAACCTGCATCGGCAAGTGCTTCCTTAAGAACGTCGATCGGCTGGAAACGCGCCCTGTCGATTGCGGCAAAACTCGGGAAATACCGGTTCATGGGGTGGGTTTCAATGAACTCATGCGAAGCGGTCACGAACGCCGCGCAGCCGTTGCGGAGAACCCGTGCGCACTCGCCGAAGAATGCGGCGGGACTCGAAACGTAGTGAAGCATGTAGCAACCAAAACAGAAATCGACGGCGCCCGCGGCCAGAGGCAGATGGTGCGCATCGGCCTGCACCCACTTGCCGGGGACCTCTTTCTCGCGCGCACGGGTAATCATCCCGAGGGACAAGTCACAGGCGATCAACAATGCCGCGGGAAAGGCTTCGTGAAATGCGGCGGTGTTGTTTCCGGTGCCCGCGCCCACCTCGAGGACGTTCCGCGCGCCGTGTGACCGGGCCATTTCGACGAGGAGGGGCAGGTAGGGGCCTCCCCCGCCTCGAAACGCATCATACCGGCGCGCGATTGTGTCGTAATCGACCTTTCCATCGCGAGCCGTGCCGTTCATTCCGTGGGTGTCTCCTTCTTCTCGATCTTCGTGACATCGGCCACTGCGACGATGCCGTCGAAGACCGCTCGCAAAAGAGCATGGCGGTTCTTTCGAATACGCACGTCGTCGTGATTAACGAAGACATCCTCGAAATACGCTGCAATCGTGGGCAACCATGAGAGAAGCTGCGAAAAGGCGGCATCGAACTCACCCGATGCCGCCTCTTTGTGCACGGCATCGATCGGCCCGTCGGTCAGCGCATATAGGGCCTTTTCGTTGTCTTCGAGAAGGGCGGGGTCGACTTCCGGCGCGGGTTCTTTGGCGATTCGCTCCAACCGTTTGGTCTGCTCGGCCAAGTCCTGGATTTGCTGTTCGCTGAGCCGTGCCATGGCCCCGAGGCAGTGGCGCACTTGAACCGGCCGGCGCCCGTGCGCTGCGATGGCCGCCGCGACGTGATCGTAGGGAATGCCCTCTTCTCGAGTGATCACCGCCAACCGGTCCTCGGCGAACTGGAGAAACGCCGCCAGTGCCGCCTCGGGGTCGTCTATTGCATC
>SLSB01000315.1 GCA_007130675.1 Candidatus Hydrogenedentota bacterium
CATCCAAGACCAGACTGGATCCCTGCTTTCGCAGGGGTGACGATAGGGGGATCATGCTTGCGAAGCGCCAACGGCGCGGTACACGATTGGAGAGATCTTCGGTTGTATGCGTGGCGTGGTCAGGAAACCACCCCACAGCGGAGGCGCTGTGCCGGACATCGCTTGCGGGTTTGGGTGTTACTCTTTTACACGCTTCGCGTGAAATTTTTACGTTGCTCGTTTTGGTCCCCGCTTTCGAAGGGCTGGATTTCATTGCCGATCTGCCAATAAGAAATAAATTTACTGCCACATACGCGTTGGCACGCCTTATGCTCACCTAGCGTTTCAGACGGGCCGGAGTGAATTGGCGCCGGGCCCTGCAACCAGAGAGGAGAAAACGATGAAACGGCTTGAAGGAAAAGTGGCAGTGGTCACGGGCGGTTCGCTGGGCATTGGAAAGGCAATCTGTCAATGTTTTGCCGAGGAGGGCGCGACCGTCGTTCTCACCGATATTCTCGAGGACGAAGGGCATGAAGCGGCGTCCAAGATTCAGGAGGACGGCGGGACTGCTGAATTCCTCCATCTCGATGTGTCGAACGAAGACGAAGTATCAGGTGTGATTGCCCAGGTGCGGAAAGACCACGGAAAGCTCGATGTTCTGGTGAATAACGCGGCGATTTCCGGACCCAACAAGCCGACTCATGAGATTGATGTCGAGGAGTGGGAAAAGCTGATGGGCATCAACGTGCGCGGCGTATTCTTCTGCACGAAGCACACGATACCGGTGATGAAAGAGCGGGACGGCGGCAGCATCATCAACCTGTCGTCCATCTATGGAATTGTCAGCGCTCCGGACATCCCCGCCTACCATGCCTCGAAGGGGGCGGTGCGGCTTATGACCAAGACCGACGCCCTGCTTTATGCCAAGGACGGCATTCGCGTCAACTCGATTCATCCCGGCTACATCTGGACGCCGCTGGTGGCGAAACTGGGCGAAGAATCGCCCGAGGGTGTTGAAGGGTTTCGCAAAAAACTCGACGCACTTCACCCTATCGGACATGTGGGCGAACCCGAAGACATTGGGTATGGCGCCGTCTATCTCGCGTCCGACGAATCCAAGTTTGTCACCGGAAGCGAACTGGTGATCGACGGCGGGTACACCGCCCAGTAGACCAGAAGCTCACGTAAGGCCTTCGCGCGATAAGGAACATCAGCGCGGAAGCGCGCGTTAGATCTAAGTAATTGCCTAGACGTTAGTTAGCGTAATAGCCGGGAAAAATGCACCCGGGCGGCATATTTTTGCTTGACATCTAACAGTTCTGTTACATACAATGCGCCTGCCTGAACCAGGGAGACCGCGATGGCGCTGTACAAAGAATTGGACTTGGACGGACCGTTCGAGGACATCTGCCACGAGGCCATGATTGGTATCGTGCGCACGGCAAGCCTTGCGGCGGCGGTGGCCGGAAGGATCTTTCGCCAATACGACTTGACGGAGGCGCAGTTCAACGCCCTGTTCGCACTGAAGTACAAGAGCCGGGCAATTACGCAAGTCGAACTGGGCCGGCGTCTGGTGGTGACGCGGGCGACCGTGACGTCCGTCCTCGACAAGCTCGAATCGAAGGGGTATGTCGAGCGGAGGGACGTGCCTGACAACCGGCGCAGCTACCACGTCGAGCTGACCGAGGCGGGCCGATCCTTGGTAGACCGGGTCGAACCGGTCTACCGCGACAGCATTCATTATGTGCTGGGCTATCTGGATGAAGACGCGATGCGTCAGTTGATCGCCATGCTCGAGCCCGTCCGCAGCCGTCTGCGCGAACTGGCCGATGGCAACGACAACAGCGAAGTGGCGGTGTAGCGGCACCTTTCGGGCCGCGCCACGGAATCTGAGGGAAGAGAAGTATGATGCCGGGCCTTGGGATTTTGCCCGGCTAAGGGAGAGTGCGTGATGGCTAGTGCAACGGAGGCTCAACCGGTTCCAGGGGAACAGAACGATCAGTACGACGTCAAGGGGTTCTGGGCGTTGATCGTCACGATGTTCCAGGGGGCCTTCAACGACAATGCATATAGATGGGTTTTGTTCTACTATCTCGCGCGCAGATTCGCCGATCCTGAACTCGGGCGCGCAACCGAGCAGACCTCTACACTGCTCATGGCGTTTGGTTTGCTGTTCTTTGCCGTCCCGTTTCTTGTGTTTCCCGGGCTGGCCGGGGCTCTTGCGGACCGGTACAGCAAACGCACGATCACCATAGCCACCAAATGCTGGGAGGTGGGGGTTATGCTGGTCGGTTTGCTTGCTTTCTACACCGATAACGTCTGGTTTATGGGGCTGATGTTTTTCATGATGAACACGCAAAGTGCGTTTTTCAGCCCTGCCAAATACGGCATTCTGCCCGAGATGCTTCCCGAAAGCCGGCTGTCGTGGGGCAACGGCGTGTTGCAGATGGGGACGTTCGTCGCCATCATTCTGGGCACCGCGGTGGCGGGGCCGCTGATGCAGATGAACGTCAACATCTACCTTATCTCGCTGTTTTTGATCAGCTGTTCCGTGCTGGGCCTGATTGCCTCGCAATTTGTGACCCCGGTGCCGGCCGCCTCGCCCGGCCGCTCGGTTTCGGTGAACCCGTGGTCTGGTCTGGGCGTCTATTTCAAGACTTTCTGGCGCGACCACCTGCTGTTTCTGACGTTGGTCGGCGGTGGTTTCTTCTGGTTTCTCGGAGCGCTGGCGCAGAGCAACGTGGCCGTGCTTGGCGAGAGCGTCCTGGGCTTGACCGAGACCCAGATCAGCATTCTCAGCGTGTCTCTGGCCTTGGGCATAGGCCTCGGGAGCCTGGCGGCAGGCTACCTGTCGCGCAAAAAGATAGAACCGGGCCTGGTTCCGATCGGCGTGACGGGCATGGCCGTATGCGGAATCCTTCTCGGGTTTCCTCTGCATTCAGTCGCGATTCTCGGTCTGCTGATGTTTGCTTTTGGCTCCTCGGGCGGATTCTTTCATGTTCCGCTGGCCGCGACACTCCAGCACCGCAGCCCGAAGGAAATGAAAGGCGGCATGATGGCCACCTTTAACATCATCACGTGTCTGGGTATTGTTGTCGCGGCAGTTGCGCTCCCCGCGCTGGGGCCGGACGGCGTCGACATCGGCGCCCGAAACATCTTTGTGGTGTGCGCGGCCCTCACGCTGCTTACCGGGGTCTATCTGTGCATCAGTTACCCGATCTTCCTGTTGCGCACGGCGCTGTGGGTCATGAGCAACACCATCTATCGCGTTGATGCACGCGGGCGGGTTCATATCCCGGAAAGAGACGGCGCGCTTATCGTGGCCAACCACACCTCGTTTGTGGACGTGTTGATACTGACGGCCTCGATTGACCGGCCGATCCGCTTCATTCTTTCTCAGGAAATCTTCGAAGTGCCCTGGATGCGCCCATTTGCCAAACTCATGCGGGCGATTCCGGTATCCCCCGAGGCAAAACCGAAAGACGTGAACCGGGCATTGCATGATGCTGCGGACGCGATCAACAA
>SLSB01000211.1 GCA_007130675.1 Candidatus Hydrogenedentota bacterium
AGGGAAAGAATGTGCCGTTCGAGATCGTCGAAGCGGCGCGCAACCGCAACGGCGGCATCGCCGAAGCGGACATCGCCTTCGTGGCCAAGAAGATGCCGTCACTCGGCTACCGGCGGTATCAGGTGGTTTCGAGCGACAAGCCGGTCAGAGAGCGTAAGAGTTCTCCGGGCCGCACGTCGATCGAGAACAAGTTTTACAAAATCACGGTGGACCCCGCACGCGGGGGCGGCATTGTGAGCCTGTACGACAAGAAAGCCAAGCGCGAGGTGCTCGAGCAAGGCGCGCATGTCGGCAATGAGCTGGTGGCGCTCCACGAGGTGCCTGACCGCGAAGAAACCCAGCACGAGTTCTACACCACTGGTCTTAAGCTTTTCTCGAACGAAGCGCCGGCCGAGGTCGAGGCATTGCGGGGTCCGGTGACCGAAACCCTGCGCATCCGCTACCGGTTGGGCGAGCTGTGCGGGGTCACGCAGGAGATCACTTTGACGAAGGGCGTCTCGCGCATCGATTTCACGACCGTGCTCGAGGATTACCAGGGCGAAGACCATTTGTTCTGCGTGACGTTCCCTGTGGACGTGCGGGGCGGCGTGCCTGTGTTCGACGAGCGGTTCGGGGTGGTGACGCGCAACGGGAGCAAGAATTATCTCGATTTCCGCACGCATCAAATGGCGATGTTCAGCGATTGCGCGGTGTACGCGGCCAACAAATGGATGGAATGCGGGACCTCGACCCAGCTCAAGGCCGGCCGTAACGCCTACGCATTGGGCATGGTCGGGCTGATCACGCCCAAATCGCACGCCGTGGCGCGCGCGGCCGACGAACTTCAGCGCGTGCTCATTCAGAAAGGCGTCACCTGCACGCCCTGGTACGACAAGGACGGTCCGCACTGGGGGTCGTATCAGGACGATATGGACGAGGATCTTTTGTACACGCGGTTCCGCATATCGCTCGGGGTGAACCGCAACAACCAGTACTCGAACCGGCTTCTCAACCAACAGCAGGCCAAGACGGTCGCCGAGTTCCAGAAACAGCTTAACGAAGACGGTTTCGCCTACCTGTTCACGGCCGACGCTGAGCTTGAGGACCCGTCCTGGGGTCCGATGCCCGTGCTGATCATCGAGGGGAAGACGGCCAACGACCTGGCCGCGGCCTGCGACAAGCTGCTGGCCGATTTCCCCGAGTCAGGCGCGTTGCGCATCCCGGGCAAGTGCGACGTGACGGGCTGGAAAGGCAAGCTCGATGATTACGGCGTGGCGCTGTTCAACGAGGGGACGTATGCCAACAGCCTCGAGAAGGGCGGCACGCTGTGCATGATGTTGTGTCACACCTGCCGGTGGTACGGCGCGACGAATAATTTCCCCGAAGGCTATCTGGTGCCCGAGAACAAGAACCATGTGTTCCGCTATGCGTTGTATCCGCACAGCGGCGATTGGCGGGCCGCCAACACGCAACAGGCGGCGCACGACTACAACTTCCCCTTGCTGGCCCGCGAGGTGAAACCGGTGGCGAAGGCTTCGCTGCCGCCCGAGCAGGCCTTCCTGACGGTCGCGCCGAAGAATGTGATTCTCGAAGCCATGAAGCCGTTTGGCAACCCGAGCGCGGCCTTCCAGCGCAAGCAATCCCCCGGGGCGGCCGGCGGCATCACTTTGCGCCTGTACGACACGGAAGGCGTCGATGCCACCGCGCGGGTTACGTTTGCGGGGGGCATCAAGCGCGCCTGGATTTCGAACCTTCTCGAAGAAGAATCACGTGCGCTCGAGGTCGAGAATGACACGCTCGAGGTGCATGTGCCGCGGTTTTCAATCGAGACGGTTGGATTTGTGCCGAAAGGGTTGTCGCCCAAGGCGGGCAAGCGCCTGCTGGGTCCGGAGGCCGAACCCGTGCAGCCGGTATGGGTGCGGTCGTGGGAACACGATGCCGAATCGCTGCCCATGGGCTATGGCGCGGTGACCTGTACCCTCGGCCGCGACGTTGTCGAAGAAGACGACGGCCGGACACTGCGCGTCAAGGTCAATGCGGTCAATGATTACACCGATGCCGGCATTCAGGTATCGGCCTCCGTTTGCGTGCCCGAGGGCTGGCAGGTGGTTCCCGACCAACTCGATTTCGACCTTTCGGCGCTTGACCATGCGGTGAAGGAAGTGCGCGTCACGCGTCCCGGTGCGGATGCCGCGGGGCAGGTTAGATTGCGGTACGATTTCGATAAGCAAACCTTCCAGGACGTTCTGGAATTCGGCGAGGCCTTCGACCTGATTATGGAAACCGAGAACAAGGGCAGCGAGATCCTCGTGCGGCTGACGAATCCATGCACCGAGAGCATCGACGCGGAAGTCGCGCTGACCGCGCCGCTCGAGGCGTGGCCGCGCAAAGAAGCGGGCGGGTATTCACTGCTGTCGATCACGCCGCGCACACGGGGCGTGACCGTGGCACCGGGCGAAACCGCGACCCTTGCATTTAGCGTGGCGGACTCGGGCCTCGAGGGGCCGGGCCTGCCGCTTTCGTATTGGGCGGTTGCGAAGCTGATGTGCAATGGCCGCATCACTTTGGCACAATGTGGGCATCGCCCCGAGCGCCGCTTGATGTATGCGCGCAGGTGGAATAGCATGCTCGAGGAAAAGGCACACACGCGCCGCGCAAAATGAACGAGGGGTCAACAGCCAAGGGTCGGGAAAGGGGTTGGGTCATGATACACATGAGTATTCGCTGCGTGCTGGCCGCCGTTTTGGTGGCCGGGGTCTGGAGCACAGGCGCATGGGCCGCGGGAGCAGGCCCCGAGGTCACCGTTTCGATTTCGGGGTCGCTTGGCGAGATGCTGCCCGTGCTCCAATTGCTTCGCAACATGGGGTTCGGTTTCGAGTCGCCCGATGACAGTGACCAGGCGCTTCGGCTCGAGGTGCACAGCGTCGTGCGCGATACCGATCTCCTCAAGGACCTGCTCGAAGGCCAGACGGTGCATGCGCCGGAAGACGCCCCCGTCGAAGAGGCGCCCGAGCCCGAGCCGCAAGACACCCTGGGCCTGTACCGGCCTGCCGTCGACCCGGCGGAAGCGGCGCCGGGCGATACCGTGACCGTTTCGGTTGTGGTGGTTGACCCTGAAGGCGACGTTGACACCATCGGCGCGGAACTCGTGGGCGTGGCCGGGTCCCACGCGGATCTGTATGACGACGGCACCCACGGCGACGAAGTTGCAAGCGATGGCATCTGGACGCGGGCCATGACGCTGCCGGACGAGATTCTGCCGGGACCGCATCACATCGAGGTGGTGGCTTACGACAGCTACGGGGACCCCGTCACCGACGCAGACGGCCTCCCGTTACGAACGCGAATACCGCTCAGGATTTCGAGGTAGGGCGCACCGCTGAAGCCTTTACCACACAGGAGACGCAATGATTCCGCCGAAAGTCATAGACAAATTGAAACAGCGCATTGCCAAGCTCGCCGAGTGGCGTTATGCGAAGGTCGCGGACGTCCCCCTCGAGGCGGCGGAAACCATGGACCACC
>SLSB01000340.1 GCA_007130675.1 Candidatus Hydrogenedentota bacterium
ACGGCATCCGATGGTATAACAAAGGCAAGGCGCTCTCACGAAAGATCGACAAGGAGATGTGCAAATGCAACGCTTTGTGTGCGACGGGTGCGGCAAAGAAATGAAACGCAATGACACCCGCTACCAAGTCAAGATAGACGTGCGCGTGGCCAAGGGCGATCTCGAGTTTTCGCTCATGGACCTCCTGCGCGACCATAAGAAAGAACTCGAGGACCTGGTCAAGCGGCTCGAGGACAAAGACCCCAAGAAGATCGAAGAAACCATCTACAAAGGCTTCGAGCTTGACCTGTGCCCGAAATGCCAGCGCGCGTACATCCGCGATCCGTTGCGGTTTCACCCCGAACAGGGGCTGCCCGATGCCGGCATCGATATCGACGAGTTCCTGCGTTCTTTGGGAGGAGATGCGGACGACACGGAACCGGAAGCGTGACTTCTAACCCGCAGTTCTCGCGGGCTCAGGCACACCTGAGTTGGTGAGAAATGCGAAAACTTAGGCTGCTAAGCACGCACCTGTCTTTTCCAAGAGCGGATCGTTTTGGGACACTTTACAGCCGCCTGCGGCATTTGAGAAGCCCAATCCATTCAAGCAAGACCGTTTGCGTAAGGCTTGGATGTCCGCCGGTGGAAGGCACTGCTACCATCCGGGCTAATCGCGCTCGACGTCGAATTCGTCCTCCATATCGACCTCGGCCTCGCCAGAGGGCAGATCTTCTGCGGACTCTTCCTCGTCATCGCCAACGCCCTGCCCGTCATCGCGAATGGCCACAATGGCCCACAGCACCAGCGTCGCGCACAAAAGCGCCATAAAGAGCAAATAGCCGATGTTCATAATGCATCCTCAACCCCGAGCGCTCGACACGCTCCTGCGTTTGTTCAGTTTCTCAATACGCGGATGATAGCATCGGCTATCCGCAGGCGCAACAGGCTTGCAAACCCCCGCCCCGGGCTAACTGTTCACCCATATTCCCGGCCGAAGGCATGGGGGTCGTAGGTCGCGCGGCGGTTCGGGCAGTCTGCGCGGGGACACAACTGGCAGTTGACGAAACCCGATTCGGTCTCGAACCAGACGCCGGATACCGATTTGACGGGAACCATGAGAAAACTCTCGGTCAGACGCACGCCGATCTCCTCGATGTGCATGCCAAACAGCGAGAACAGGCCGGGCTGTTCGGAGAGCGGCCAGTCCTCGAGCGAACCGGGGTTCATCATCGCGCGTTCCCCGGGCCGGAACCGGTCGACCAGATGGTTGCCCAAGGCGTCGATGGCGCAACGCAAGGCCAGCTCCTTGATAACATCCGCCCAGAATTGGTGCATCGGATCACCAGCGTGAGCGTGCGACCATGCCTCGAGTTCGGCGCCGCATGTCGCCACGAATGGGAACGCGCGATGGCGCCCCTCGAGATTGACCCGCAACACCCGGCTCGAAAACCGCACACCGTCCAGCGCAACGGTACGGTCGTCGACCGGTTCGGCCGCCGCGAGCCTGTAGACGCCTTTGGGCCGGGCCGCGGGAAGTGCATCACGCAACAACCCGAGCGCGTCGTCTGCAAGAGGGGCCTCGGGGTCTATGCCCATGGCCGTCAGCGCGTCGCCCTCGTTCACCTCGAAGGGAATGGCGTCCAGGACAACAATCCCGTGTTCCGTATCCATCCGGCCGCGTACTTTCCCTATTTCAGAAACAGCTCGACCACCGGCACGACTACGCCGGGTTTTTCGACCGGCAGCTCGAGGGTCAGCGTGTTCCGAGCGGTATCCGCATCTTCCTTGAAAAAGACCTCGGAGGCGTCGTGAAGCAACTGGGCATACTCGACCTTGCCCGCCATGCCGTCAAGATGCAGGTGGCGGAAGGGCCATGCATAGATGTGCACGTAGAGGCGGTCGCCGTTCTGCGTCAGGCGGCAGTGCTCGGGCGGCGAAAACGCGCTTTGCGTACAACCGTAGATCGACCGGCTGTGCACGGCCATCCAGTCGCGGTACACGGCCAGGGCGTCCCGTGCGCGCGGGTCGAACAGCCCCCGCGCCGTCGGGCCGACGTTCATGAGCAGATTGCCGCCACAACTGACGCTGTCGATCAACATGCGAATTAGCTGCTCCGGACTCTTCCACGTGCTTTCGTCGCGGTGATACCCCCACGACCCGCTGAACGTCTGGCACGTTTCCCAGTACACCGGTTTCCCGTCGACCGTGACCCACTCGCGCGGCTGAAACTGCTCGGGGGTGTGAATGTCGGCTTTCTCGGGGGGCAGATCGAGGCGGTTGTCCACGATTGCGTGCGGCTGAAGTTCGCGCACAAGCGCGAGAATCTCCTCGCTGCCCCAGTCGTCTTTCCCCTTGCCGCCGAGCTCATGAAGCCTGGCCCCGGGATACGAGAAATCGAACCACATGATGTCGATATGCCCATAATTGGTGAGCAATTCGCGCACTTGGTTCTTCATGTACTCGCGGTACTTGGCCATGTCGCGCGATTCGTTCAATTTCGTTGCGTCGGGGTGGTTCCGCATCGCGTGCATCGCGTCTATCGGAAACTCGGGATGGTGCCAGTCAATGAGCGAATAATAGAACCCCACGCGCAGCCCCTCGGCGCGGAAGGCGTCCACCACCTCTTTGATCAGGTCTTTCCCGCATGGGGTGTTGGTGGCTTTGTAATCCGTAAACTGCGAGTCAAAAAGACAGAACCCCTCGTGGTGTTTCGATGTGATGACGAGATACTTCATACCCGCTTCGCGGGCCATGCGCGCCCACGCTTTCGGGTCGAACAGATCGGGATGGAAAAACTTGAAATACTTCTCGTACTCCTCGACAGGAATTTCCTCGCGCTGCATGATCCACTCGTGCCGCGCCGGCAGCGCATACAAGCCCCAGTGGATGAACATCCCGAACCGGGCATCAACAAACCAGTCCATATCGCCTTGGACCGGCGCGGGTTTCGGAATCGATTTCATGACTCTCCCCTTTCGTTGGCGGGTGCAGCAATATGCTCCGGACCCCGGCCCGGGCAATGCCCGCATCTTACCACCCCCGCCGCATCGAGCCAAACGACCGCCCCCGCCGTCTTCGCCCATTCCCGCCCGAAAGACGCTGCGAGAGCATTGCGGCGGTGCGCTTCAACCTTACCTGACTCTGCGAAGCAAGAGACGGGCAGGCATTTCTGCCGGGAGAGTGAAACGACACCTCCGAGGATTGCGGGAAATGCGGAGAACGCCCAGTAGCGGCACAATACCGTTCGCGTAACGCTGCGCTGAGAGATAACGTAACGCACCGCAACGTTGCGTTGCTGTTCTGCCGCCTTCCAAAATGCGCTTTCCTGGATTTATAACCCGTTTTACGGTATATGTTTGAAGCGACCAATGACTTCAGGTCATATTGTGGCACGAAAAATGCTTTCGTTCCAGCCGTTTGTTGTGAATTGCACAGCAGGGCGGAGGCATTCTGGCATGACGGTTGAACGGGCATTGCGCGTCATTGCTGGCTCTTTCGTTTTCGTGAGTGCGGTATTGGCA
>SLSB01000157.1 GCA_007130675.1 Candidatus Hydrogenedentota bacterium
AACCACGCGGGGTGGTGTTGATAGGCGGTCTTGTTGCCCAGACTGACGCCGTCCACGACACGGCGCGCATGCCCGCACAGATACAGGATGGTTGGCGCGGGCTCCTCGAGATTCTTGGGAATATACAGGTTGCCGGTCACATACAGACCGGGCAAAGACTGAAAATGGACCATCTCGACGAAAAACTCGTCGCGTTCCATCGTGGCCGTGATCTCCGCCTCGAGGGGCGTGGGTTCGGGCATCGGGTCGAGCCCCAGCATATACAGCAGTTGCTGACGGTACGCCTCGCGCTGCTCGGGCCACGCATCCACGTCCGGGATTCCAAAGATCGACTCGGCGGTGAGCGCCTCGACCTGTGCGGCAAAATAGGCATCGAGCGCTGCCCGGTTTTCTGCGAACAGGGTTTCGTCCGCCACGGCGCCGGGCGCCGCCACCGACAGCGCGAGCGATGCGGTTGCAAGTACAACAGGAATAGACGGCAAAGAACCACAATTTCGATTGAACATGGCCAAAACCTCCCAGTGAAGTGTGGTTTCCGTGTGTCACTGCACCATACTTTACCAGCCCCGCCAATGGCAAACCCCGTGACCATTCATGATCGAAAGGGAGCGCTCTTGTTACAGCATGGCCATCTTGGCCATGAAAGGCCTAAGCGGCACTCGCCAGGTTGTCTGCCCTCACCAGTAGTCGCATGCGGCGGCGCGGCGGACCATCTCGATGGCGTCTTCGGCCAGCAGAAACCCTTCCTCCTCGAGCCGCATGGCCGCTTCGGCGATCCGGCTGAGATACTCGGCGCGATTGGGGTAGCGCTCGTGAATGGACCTTCTCGGGTCGCCCGAGTCTTCACGGTCTTCTGCCGCGCGCGGAAACTCCAGGTAACTTCCGTCAAGCCCGGCCAGCATGCCTTCGGCGCCATGTTCGGCGGCGCGCAAGCTCCAGCCGGTATAGGTGCCGACGGGCACCTCGATATCGGGCAAACGAATGCCCGCAAGCTCGTTGCCGTCCTCATCCACCATCGGCACAAGCGCCCGGTAGGGCACCCCAATGTCCGGGGGAACGATCGTGGCAAAGCCGTCGCTCTTCCAGTACGGTCCGAGATCGAGCCGTAGCGGCTCATACACAACGCGCGGCGCTTCGACGCCGGGAATCGCGGGAAACGCTTCAGCGAACGTCTCGAGCGAAACCAGCGTACCGTCATCGATGCGCGGATACCGGCTTTCGGGCGGCTCGGTCCCCTCGGTTACCCACCGGTCGAGGGCCACAAGCAATGCGCGGAAGAGTGGCGGCCGGTGGTAGAGCGGGTTGCGCGGCGTCTGGCCGATGCCGGGCGTGGCAGGCGTCGCGCCCAGATGCTGGCTGCCTGCAATCAAGTAGATACGCACGTTGTCATCCACGAGCAGGTCTGCTTCGCCGGTCACGTCGGTGTGAAGCAGCGACGCCCCCCGCGACCAGTACTCGGTCGAGCTTTGGACGAAAAACAGTTTGGGCACATGGCCCTGTTCGCGCGCACGCGCGAGCATGTCGCCGGTCTCGCCCGTGACGGGCTCCGCGCTGGGAACCGTCGCCATCGGGAAGGTCTCGGACGGCACGAGGTTGTCGCGGTGTTGGGTGCTGTAAAGCGTCGCCAATCCAAACCGGTGATTGAACAATCCCCGGCCCGCCCCGGCCACGTGGGCAATCGCGCCGTCGAACACCGGCCGCTGGTCCGCGCTGGTGTTGAAGCCATCGTAAATGAAATGGTTGACAAGGCGGCCGGATTGCGAAATGCCGAACAGGTAGGCATGACTGACCGCTCCCGCCAGCGGATTGGACGTGCCGACGCCGTCTGTTTCCTGGTAGCGGAAAAAGGACACGGCGTCGCGGATGGCCGCCATACCCAAGCCCATGACGCGGGGATTTGCGGCGGTATAGACCACATCGTACAGCCATCCGGGCTCCAGACCCTCTTCGACATAGATGCTCGACGGGTCGGGGATGATCTCGCCGTCTTCCCACCGGGCGAACTGCCATGCATCGCGTGGAATCTCCTCGCCCGGCGCATCCCGGGTCGGGCGTTTCGTCACCCGCGCCTCGGGATCGTTGATATCCACCGACGGATACGCCGCCGCCACGCCCCAGGGGCTCCAGCCGAAGGTCCAGCTCCGCTCGGGGTTGTCCACTGAGATCTCGAGATGCACCTTGCCGCGGATGGGCGTGCCGTCGTCGTGACGGGCCACCGGCAAGCTGATCTCGAGCCGGTTGTTGCCGTCGTCCACAACGTCGCTGTTCCAGCCGCACCACAGCAGCGAATACCCGTGGCGCAGGAGGAACCCGTTGCCGGCGTGTGCCTCACTGTACGGCGCGTTCGTGCGCTCGCCCTCGTTGAAGCTCCACAGCGACAGCTTGTTGCCGCGATTGTCCACATCATAGAGAATGCGCCGATTGCCCAGAGCCGGGTCCACCGGTTTCATCAGAAAGAAATCGCTCGAGAACTCGACCCGGCCGTCACGGTTTCGCGGCGCAAACTCGAGATCCGCGATCCGCTGGTTCACCGGCGCCTCCGGGTCGACGGCGAAATGGAGCCGCCCCTCGATAATCTCGTATGGCCCCGCCGCCCCGAACGGTTTGCCCTCCGCGAAAGACCGCCGCTCGCTCACCTCCATCCGGACCAATTCAGCGTGCGCGGCAGGCAGACCAACCAAACACAGGCATAAGCACAGCACCAGATATGATAAGGCCGGCACGACAGCGAAACGCCTATGTACCGTCATTGGTGTATGTGCCCCATCTCGATGATATCGCTCGACAGAAATTCTCATTGCGCTTCTTACTCCATCGTTTTGCGGCAAAACGAGCCGCGGCTCGAGGTTCGTGGCCCCATGCATGTTCCCTGACGCGCCCCCTCATACTTGCAAACACGCGCAAAAAAATCCATTCCGCCGGACCTGTCCTGATCCCAAAACATCAAAAAGGACGAAGGGACTGTCCCGAGCCCTTCATCCTCGCCTCGCGAAAACCCGGAGGGATGGCAGAACTGAAGAAACCTCAATCACACGAGGCTCGTGTGTAGTGTGCATTCTGCCGTCCCTGCCGGGACTCATTGCTATTGGGATTGCCGTTTTCCCCGGGTTGCCACCCGGGGCTAAGCTCTGTCGTGCCTTCGGCACTTCCGAAGAGGTCTCCAGGATATTCTCGTACCCTCCGCTGTGGCGTCTTCTGCGCAGCCCCGCAAGGGGCGACCCGAGAATAGCCCGGGGCAAGGAACGCGCTCGCGCGTGACGCCGCCCCGGGATACACGGTTCCCCCCCCATTCCCAAGCGCTGAAAGCGCGACCCCTATCAAGCCCTTCCCCCTGCCGACACGCAGCGAAGGGACTGTCCCAAGCGCGGCATGCGCCTCGCGGGCCGCGCGCGTGGACTGTCCCGAGCCCTTCACCCCCGCGCCTCGCGAAAACCCGGAGGGATGGCAGAACTGAAGAAACCTCAATCACACGAGGCTCGTGTGTAGTGTGCATTCTGCCG
>SLSB01000011.1 GCA_007130675.1 Candidatus Hydrogenedentota bacterium
CATGTTGTCCCGCGCCTTCAGCGCGGTGTTGGTTCTGGGTATGGATACCCAGGGCTGCGCCACGCGCGGACGCGCGGCTTACCCTGGGCTGCTTTGCTGCCGCGCCTTTGGCGCTCCGGAAAGCGATGCCTGAGTCGATATGGACTCTCGCCTTGGGCGCTCGTATCACAGGCGTCTCGCCCGTGACCAATCATGGCCGAGACAGCCATGCTACGAAGGCATCCCGCTCTACCGGGGCTTCGCGTCTTGTGCCGAGCGGGCCCTCGTTCCTTTGGCCTTTGTTATCCAAATGCTATCTCATCTGCTGGGTGTTTCAAAGAGAAGGACTGCGCCCCGAAAGCCGAAGGGTTCGCGTTACTCTCCTTGAACCTACTCGGCGATTGGGCGCACGTTACTTGCTGTCTCTTATTGGGTCGTCCCACGGCTTCAATCGAGCGGTTTCCCATGCGAGATTGTGACCGGAAAAACCATTGATGCGAAAAGCCAGTTTTGCGTGAATGCCCAACTGGTGCTCGGCGGTCGTGGGATTCCGCGAATAAAGCTTGTCCCCGACTGTATTTGAGTAAGCGATACCGTTAGGATGCTGTTGGGTTTCGCAAGACGAGGAGCAAAGATAATCCAATGCTCGTCAATTGCATGAAGCGCCATGTTTGCGGCCTTATGGTGTTGGGCGGCGCGGGGTTGTGCGTCTGCCTGGGTGCCGTGCTGGGCGCCGTATTCGTGCACGCAAGGATGGATCTGCCCGACCCGTTTGACGGTCCTCTTCCCGAGGGCGCGCAGGCGTGGAGGGACTGGAACCGCCGAATGGAAGAGGGCGAAGCGCCGTCCTCGCCGGAAATCCATTCTCTCTATGCATTTGAAGCTCTGGCCAAAGAAGTTGAAACCCGTTTTGGCGCACCCCCCCGTGAATTGGGGCAAATCATAATGGAAGCGTGGGACCGATGGGAAAAAGGCGGCGACCTCGAAGACCTGCTGCCTCATCCGCCGTTCAGTGAAACCCATGCCGATCTGGTCGGCCAAGTGCGCCGAGCGGTAGCACTCGGTGGGCCGATAGACCATACAGATCTTTGTGAAATCCGCATCTGGTACGAAGGATCATCCAACGCGTATACCTGCAGGAATATCTTGGAGCTGAATGCCCACGAGAACCTGCTCCTGGGAAATCCCGAAGAATTCCTTAAGGATATCGAAGCTTTGTGGGCGCTGGGTAACGCGGCGTTGAAGCAGTACTCCCTATTGGCGCTCGGGCAAGCCAGGCTCGCCCAAAACACTGCAATCGATCTCATCCATCGGGCCTGTGACGACGGTCTTCTTTCCCGCAGCGAGCGGTTGCACATCCGTAAGGCTATGCAAAGCTTCCCGACCGGTGAAGACCTCATGAAGGCGCTGGAATTCGAAAGATGGATTGGGCAGCGCTACCTGCACGCCGTGCGCAGTGGCCAAGACATCGCGGAGCCCTACAGTTATTTCGACGAATCCGTCGCTCCGAGGCGTCCGCCGGTGCCATCTCCGGGCCGTACGGCAAAGCTCGACGCGCTGATCCTCGATAGCGGCATGGCGGCGTGTCAGGCTTTCGTGAGAGCGCCCTATCATTCCATCCTTCTGGACTCGTATGTCTTCTACTACGATGCGCTGGAAAGCCTCCCAGATTTCTATGCGGTATCGCAGACGAAACTGGCGCCTGCATTCCATGCATTGTCCGGAAAGGCTTGGCACGATGCCTGCCGAAACATGTTGCTGATAAGGCTGGACATGATGGATTTTCGTGAAGAAACGGGCCGGATGCCGGTCTCACTGAAAGAGCTCTACGCAGCAGGAATGCCTGAATTCGCTATCGATCCTTACTCCGGTGAACCGTTGCGCTACACCCGTGACGATGCAGGATGGCTCATCTACTCGGTCGGGCGCAATGGCGAGGATAACGGTGGCGTTCCGCCGGAGGAGCTGCCTGACGGCTTTCCTAACTGGTGGACGGGGGACATTATCCGGCGTTTGGGGGAAACGGGTTAGAGGTGGCTGGACACTGTCAGAAGCCTCCGGGTCAAGAGCCTTCGTTCACTTGTGCTCTATGCCGCAAATCGACCGGCTAGCGGGCTTCAAGTACCGTAAAGTGACACGCGGGCTGGGCGCTGCACATTACGCGTTTTGTTTGGACATCCGAGCGGCACTTTTGGTACCATTGTTTGGATGGTGTGTGCAGGTTTTGTGCGGTTCGGCATTGAGAGACCTGCCCTTGGCTGCCTGAGATGGAAACGCCGGCGGCATGTGGCAAGATGTGGAAACGCAATGGTTTAACGAAACCCGAAACGAAGGAGCTGCCAGGAAAGGATTTTATGCAAAAGGAAGAATGCATAGAGGTTGAAGGCGAAGTTACCGAGTGTTTACCCAACGCGATGTTTCGCGTAAAACTGGACAACGGCCACGTTGTACTCGCCCACATCTCGGGCAAAATGCGCAAGTACTTCATCCGCATCCTGCCGGGCGACCGGGTCAAGCTCGAGATGTCGCCGTATGACCTGACAAAAGGCCGGGTCACGTACCGCTACAAGTAGACCGGGGAGACATCGCGCCCCCGGTCCCGCGCCAGCCGCGCTCCAGCCGCTACTTTTCCGCCCTTGCCATTATCACCCGGCTTGCCGCAAACAAGCACCCACAACACAGGTTGCGCCGCCGTCCGTCACTCTTCTGGCTTGGCCGCCCATTTGATTGCCTGTGTCACCAGCCGTCTGTAGTGCGGGTCCGAGAAAATCGACGGCCCATGACCGGGCTGGAGTGTGCACACCCTCGCATTCTTATACGTGCGCACCCACCCGATGGTTTGGTCGCTTTCGGGATGGTCCGTCGTGAGCAGAACATGGTTATCGGGTTCCAACATGACGCCCTTGTAGGTCTCGTCGAAGATGTCGAAATCCTCAACGCCTTTCGTCACGGGATGGGCAGGATCGGCCACCTTGACCGCAATATCCATGTCATGTTTGTAGCTCGACGCAGGGATCTCTTTGCCGTCCTGCTCGATGGGGGCAAACAGGTAGCGCGCGCCGATGATCTTCTGAAACTCGGGCCATGTACTGAACCCGGAGATAATGTGATGCAACGCGACGACTCCCACCCCATCTTCCAGGAGTTTCAGAAAATTCTGTTGGCGTCTTTCGGAAATGTTCTGGGTCATCGAGTAGAAAACGATGACATCATAGTCCCAATCGGAAACGTCCTCGAACAATTCGCTGTGATCTTTTTGTTCCTCGAAAGCAAACTCGATGCCCTCGATACTCTCAAACATCGCATCGAACGCTTCTTTATCGTAGCTGTGCCCGCCGGTGACGACCACCGCCCGAATTACGGGTTCGGCGACAGCCTCCTCACTGGCCGGCGCGGACAGCCCGAAGACCGTCAAAACAGCGCAAATCAACGTCAGAACGGCCGCTCTTTTCATGGCATGCGTTCCTTTCCCGAAACCTTTGCTTCTCTCCACAATACCTGCGGCAATTGTAGGCATC
>SLSB01000300.1 GCA_007130675.1 Candidatus Hydrogenedentota bacterium
AACGCCAGAAGCTGCCGGGTCAAGGCCGCCGAACGCTGGGCCGCCTTCCGAATCTCTACGAGGTCGCCGTGGATGGGCTGGGCTGGGTCCAGTTGCTCCAACACCAGTTCGGCGTGGCCCAGAATCGCCCCGAGCATGTTATTGAAGTCGTGAGCCACCCCGCCGGCCAGCCGGCCGACCGACTCCATTTTCTGTGCCTGGACCAGTTGTTCCTGTAACCGCTCGCGATCCGTAATATCCTGGTTGACCACGATAGCGCCCTCGACTCTTCCTTGAGCATCGAGCACCGGAGCGGTGTAGTTCAGGATGGTCCGTTTCTTGCCGTCAAACCCCTCGATTTCGAGCAGCTCATCTTTGATGGTGATGCCGTCGCGTATTGTGCGGGCCAGCGCCCAGTCATCCGGAGCGATCTCCTCGCCGGAGGGCAGGCGGCGCGCCTTGAACACGCCATAGTCGGATGGTCCAACGTGCGGCTCGGCACCCCAGATCTTGACGCCGGCCGGGTTACCGCGCAACAGCCGGCCTTCCGCGTCTGCAAACCACAAACCAATGGGCAGCAGCTCGAAGACCCGCTGCAGCAGGCTTTCCCGATGTCGCAATTCATCTTCGGCGCGCTTTCTTTCATCAACATCGCGAACGACCGCCAGGATTCTCTGCTGGTCACCAATCAGCGCCCTTCGCAATGTCACTTCAACCCAGAAGGCGTTTCCCGCCCTGTCCCGGGCGCGCCATTCGAAAGTATCAGGCTCATTCTCGAATACACCGGTAAGGATCTGCTGCGATTTTTCAAGTGTGTAGCCACTCGATGTGTCCGAAAAACGTTCCAATTCGGTGCCCAGCAGCTCTTCCTTATTGTCAAACCCATACATTCTGATGGCCGCGTCATTCACATCGAGTACAGCGCCGGTGGCCGCGTCATGAATGAAGATGGCGTCTGTTGTCGAGTTGAAAACCTGGCGATAGTTTATTTCACTGCGCCGCAACTCTTCTTCGGCCCGTCTACGCTCGGTTTCGTCGAAGATCAGTGAGAGCATGACGTCACGGCCTTGCAGCGTCACAGCCTCGGTCGACCACAGGGCGGACACGCTCTCACCCTCCTTGGTCTTAAACTCGACGGGCTGATCTCTGAACCTGCCGTCACGCTGCAAAATAGCCACCAAGCGGTCGCGGTCGGCGGGATTGGCCCAGATTCCGACCTCCTTCGAGCTGCGGCCGATCTGCTCCTCCCGCGTGTACCCAAGGAGTTTTACCCACCGATCATTTACGTCCAGAAACCTCCCGGTTTCGATATCCGAAATGATAAGTGGGGCCGGGCTCGAGTGAAACGCCTTCGAGAACCGCTCTTCGCTTTCGCGCAAGGCTTCCTCCGCGCTCACCTGCACGGTTACGTCTTGCGTAACGCCAAACCAGCGCGTATCGCCAGTGTCCATCCGGCTGGGGGTCGACGAAATACGAAGCCAGCGCGTTTTGCCGCCAATCAGAAACCGGCCTTCCCATGAAAAGGGTCTGCATGCCGCGTTGGCCGCCTCGTTCTCGGCAAAGAAGGATTCCCGATCCTCAGGATGCACGAGGTCATTGACGGCGGCCGGATCGGCCAGGACGGCCTCTGCCGCGAGGTGATGTATCTCACACCAGCGGGGGCTGACATATTCGAAGCGGGTCGTGCCGTCGGCATTCATCCAATACACATATACCCCGACAGGAATTTGAGCCACCAAGTCGTTGTAGCGCTCCGTACTCTCCCGCAGGGCCTCCTCGGCCTGTTTGCGGTCGGTAATATCGGTCGCGATTTCTAACCGCACCAAACGGCCATCCGTCCACGCAATGGCGCGGTCACGAATGTCGTACCATCTGCCGTTCAACCGGTTCTGGAATTCCCAGCGGTAGACCCCCACCGGGTTGCCGTCTTCGTCCAGGAGCTTGTCATTTGTGCAAAATGAACACGGACCGTCCAAGCCCTGAATCGCCTGCCAGCAGATCCTTCCCGTCAACTCTCTTCCCCACGTCTCTTCCGCGTAGTCATTCGCGAACAGGATCTCGTGGGTATGCATATCGGCGGCATAGATGAACGCGTCTATGCTGTTCATAGCGATTTCGAGACGGCTGTGCGCCTGTTGGAGAGCCTCCTCTGCACGCTTGCGCTCGGTGATGTCGCGTGAAACGCCCTGTACCGCGACAGGGTTGCCGTCATCTCCGAAAACCCACGATGCGTTGACCTCGATATAGATCTCTTTTCCATCCTTGCGGACTTGGCGCTGTTCGAAAAGATGGACCTGCTGCCGTTCGTCCGGGGGCTTCTGCAGCTCGAGCGCCAAGATTTGTGCGATTTCGGCGGCTGACTCGGGCGTCAAGAATTCTTCGGGCGGCCGGTCGATTATTTCGTCAGGACGGAATCCCGTCATTTCCTCGACATACGGACTCACGTAGGTGAAACGTCCATCGAGCCCCATGAGCCATATGGCGTCTTTGGAATTCTCCGCGAGAAGTCTGAACCGCGCCTCGCTCTCGCGCAGGGCCTCCCGGGCACGTCTTCGCTCGGTGATATCGCTGCCGATGCACAGGATTTCGTTGACCTCCCCGGCGGCGTCATACAGCGGCCTATTGGTCCACGATACCCACACGCGCGTTCCATCGCGGCGCATGTTTTCGTTCTCGTTGAGGGCATAACGCTCGGGGTGTAGAGCGATATCCGCGATCATGGCCGCCAAGTCATTGCCCGCGGAATCCGTCTCGGGCACGATGGTGCCGACCACATTCTTGCCAACGACTTCCGCTGCGTCATAGCCGAAAAAGCGCTGGGCAAACTCGTTGAAGAAGTTGATCTGACCGCGCCGGTCCATGCGCAGGATGATGCTGTTGGCGTTCTCGACCAGTTCACCATACCGGGCTTCGGTTTCGCGCAGGGCGTCCTCGGCCTGTTTGCGCTCCGTGATGTCCACATGCGAGCCCAAGGTGCGTACTGGGCAACCCGTTTCGTCACATACGATTGCCGCCTGTGCAAGAATCCATCGATAGGAGCCGTCTTTGTGGCGGAAACGGAATTCGACCTCGTAGCTTGGTTCGCACGCCGCAATGAATGCGCGGATTCTCGTGAGGACCGGCTCCAGGTCATCGGGATGTACCCGGCTCTCCCATTCGCTGAACCCGTTGCCGATTTCGTCGTCTTCGTACCCGATCTGCCTCTTCCATTCCTTCGAGTAGGTCACGGTATTTGTGAGGAGGTCCCAGTCCCAGAGGCCTACATTTCCGGCTATGACGGCGGTCTCGAGCCAGAGGGAGGCCTGACCTAGGGCGTCCTCGGCCTGTTTGCGCTTGGTGATGTCGCGCGTGATGCCCTGTATTCCGATGGGAGCGCCCTGTTCGTCGAACAGCAAGACCGCATGCACTTCGGTGTTGATAACGCCTCCAGTCTTCGCGCGCAAATCGGCCTCGATCCGAGCACTTGAGGTCTTGGGCTCCCTGGTCATCTCTTGGGTCAGCAAGGCCTGGAATCGAG
>SLSB01000269.1 GCA_007130675.1 Candidatus Hydrogenedentota bacterium
GCCGTCCCTTCGGGACTCGGATTCTTGTGTGGATGCCCGTTCCCCGGGTTGCCACCCGGGGCTAATGTATGACGTGCCTGCGGCACTTTCAACTCAAGAACGACAAGGACGCCAACAACAGTGGAACCTTACAAGAACAGTTCTGACAACATGCATCGCCATAGCGGGGCATTGCAGCGCCAACGGAATCATGAATTCATCCATTTTGATCTGCAGCCCAAACGGGCTGTTTTCAAGGTTACGTTAACGCTTATGGGGTTGCCACCCGGGGCTACGTTCTTTCGTGCCTGCGGCACTTTCACGAACTGACCCAATCAGGCAGCCATACAAAACATCAGTGGAGGGCCCGCGTGGTCCCGTAGCACCTGGTTCCGTGCAGCGCGGGACGTCTTCCACGCCGGACGTCCGCTATAGGGAGGCGGACGCGTCTTCAGTCTCTTCTTACTGCTCCTTTGGCATGGGTGTGCGGTTTACCGGTTTGAGCGAAAGAGATAGACGTCCCACGCGACGGTCGTCACAGGGTTGCCGAGTTCGGGCCTGTCGTTCAATTCGGCCCGGTTATGCAATGGTTCCGACGCAGCCCAGGCACCATAGGTGAACACGGAAAACAGCATGCCGGAAACGACAACCATCGCCGCGGCGAATGCCGCGAGCGGTCCGGCAAGTGTCCGCGCCTTCTGGGCGCGCCAAAACTGCTCGGAAGCACTCGAGTCTTCGGGTTGCTGTATGGCCGCAACCAGCTTGTCAAAACGCGCACTTGGAGCGGGGCACTTAAGGATGCTGCGCGACACTTCCAGGCACTCTTCGAGGTCTCGAAGCGCCTCGTTGCAGTAATAGCACCGGGCCAGATGACCGGCAATGCACCGTTTCTCCCCGAAGTCGAGCTCACCGCTCACATATTCGGGGAATTTTGCTCTGACGTTTTCGCAGTCCATCATCTCGTGACTCCATTATGATATGCATCATAAATCCCTACCGTTCCAGCTTGTTCGCACCCCCTCGAGCAACTCGCGGAGTTTCTTCACGGCAAGAATGCGCCGGGACCGCACAGTATTGATCGGGCATTGCATGATCGCGGCAATGTCGGCATTCGAAAACCCTTGGATTTCGTGCAGGACAAATGCCATGCGCTGTTCGATGGGAAGTTTTTCGAGCGCTGCCAGAATGGCCGACTCGAGCTCGGCGCACCCCGCCTGGGCGTCGGGATGGGACTGGCCGGGCGCCACGGCTTCTTCCTCGATGCGTTCACGCGGCCCCGCAAACCCCCACAAGCGGTTCCTTCGCAGTTTGCGGCAGCGTTCGAGCCACACAAACCGCGCAAACGCAAACAGATACGCTGGGACCGTGCCCGTAGCCGCGTACTTGGTCCGCTGCCGCCACACTCTGAGAAACGTCTCGTGGGCCAAATCCTCGGCCTGCTGGACGTCGCGGCCCATTGCGTAGAAGAAATCCAGCAATCTGCGGATATACCGACGGTACAACTCCTCGAAGGCACACGTATCGTCGTGCCGCACACGAAGCATCAGGGCGACATCGTGTTCGTTGCGCTGGTTTACTGCATTCTCGTTCACGTTCCGCGGACCTTCTACCTATACAATGCGCCTAAGACAGAATTTGATCAAGGAAAAAGATGGATTCTTCTGAAGTCAAGCGAGGGGGCACTGGGAGAAGGAGCCTAAACTCTTGGCGTGAAAAGGTTTGGGCGGGCCGGTGGACGGGATGGACAAAATGGACGGGATGGACCCGCTGTGGCGAAGACCGCCTGGCACAAGGCCAGGGGGGTTACCTCTTACGGACCGTCCAGGCAGTGCCTTCCACTGCCATGCGGTATTCGGCGTCTGGTGTGTGGACCGTCACGGCGAGGTCTTCGGGTCCCTCGGGTTCATACAGCTCGATCGAAAGCTCGCCGGGCTCGGCGGTTTCCGGGTGGGCGGCGAGGGCGGTGGCAAAACGGGCGTTGGCGGCGCGGCGCTCGACGAGCAGCCGATCGGCGGCATGTTTCGAGCCATAGAACGGCGAAACCACGCTCTCCTCGAGGTACACCCGGTGCTGCGCGGTTTCCGCGACAGCCACCTGAATCTGCGCGCCTTTGGGACTTCTGGCGATCGCGGTCAATCCATCGAGCCGGGCGCCGGTGGCGGCGAACTGCCATACCTGCTGGATCGTGTGGATCTCGGGTGACCGGACCGTGTCCACCACGACCCACAGGGCATCGCCATCAAACCAGATGCGGCGCTCGATGACGGGCGGGCCCGCCATGTTGCGGTAGGCGCGGTGGCGGCCGTGCACATAGAGCCAGCCATCGCGCTGTTCAACCGCGAGCAGCTCGTAAGCGCCCCGCGCGGGGGTCTCGAACGTGCCGTGGCTCTGGCCGTCGAGATTGATGGTGTTGTGCGCGGGCGTCGAGATGAGCCACCGGCGGAGCGGGCCGCCGTCATACAGCCAGCGGCCGGCATCGGCGATGAGCACATCTCCGAAGCCGTGTATCTCGACGTTGAGCAAGTCGAGGTGGCCGTGGCCGCGGCCGCGGGGGCCGCAGTCGAACACAAAATACCGCCCATCGGGTGACCAGTCGGACCGCCCGAACACATAGCCGGCCTCGGGAAAGACACGCATTGTCTCGCCGGGGGCGGTGCGGGGCATGGTGCGGAGGGCGCGCGCGCCATCCACACCGAAAAGCCAGTAGTGCCAGTGCGATACGTCGCGGTAGTAGGCATACTCGGGCCGGTCGAGGGTCCACCCGAGACTGGTGAGCACCATGCGGGTCTCGATTTCACGATCGCTGTCGCTGACGGCGATGGTTCGACCCAGAGGATCGGTTGCCCACACGGCAAATGCGCCCATGCTATCGAGTGTCTCGCGGTATTCAGCGGGAAACGCCACGCCGTTGCGTTCGGCCAGCAGCATGGGTTCGAGAAACCAGCGGATACAGCCTTTGTGGTAGTTGGGGCTTTGTTCGAGATGCACGCCGTCGGCCCGGATCTGGCGCCGCATGCACTCGAGAAGCATCGCGCGGGCATAATCACGCCAGTGGGCGGCCTCGCGGAACTCGGGAAACATGAGGGCGATGTTGAGCAGCCCCTGCATCTCCATCACGCACCAGTTGCCCGAGGGGTCCTTGTGGTGATGCCGCAGCACCCGGCCGTGTTCGGCGAGCGCGCCCAGGATCTGCGCATGAAGTTCGGGCGTCATGGCGGGGCTGTGGAGGAATATCGCGTAGGCCCAAAGCCAGGTGTCGCCGCGGATGGCCGGGTTGATGGTGCGCCACCACGGGCTGATAGGCTTGCCGCGAACGGAAGGGTGCAGCGGCACGTCTCGCAGCCACGACGCCATCTGCGCCGCGAACGTCTCCGCATAGTGCTCGTCTCTGGTCAGGGCGTATCCGAACGCGAGGTCCTGCCAGAACCGCGACCGCTGAAGCATATGCACAAACTCGGGATCTTCCGTCGGGTTGCCGGTCCATGAGAAATCCTCGGGCAATGTGACGCGGTA
>SLSB01000276.1 GCA_007130675.1 Candidatus Hydrogenedentota bacterium
CGTTGATGTAGCTGACCGCGTCCACGCAGTGCTCGACGAATCCCTCGGGATACCGTGCATGGAAATTGCGCAGCGGCTGGTGGTAGTGCCAGGTATTGTCCCAGTAGGACAGGGGTTTTTCAGGTGCGATCCGGCTGTAGTAGTCCTCGATGTCTTCAAGGGTAATGCGCCGGCTTTCGGTGACCGGCCCGGTCCAGACAATCGGCACGTTGGTGACAGGCCATTGGCGGATGACCTCGAGGTAGGCGGTGTCGTAGTCGCGTTGTGGGGCATCGTCGCGCCAGCGGCGGTGATGGCGGCCTTGGTACGGCACGGGCACCCAGCCCACGACGGTCTCGGGGCGGAGACGTGTGGCAAATGCGTGGATGTCCTCGAGCAGTGCGGCGTGGGCCTCGGCGGGGTCTGTGAATCCCGCCTCGATCTCCATGGGCTGGAGTTCGGGACGCGTGTCGTCGTAACAAATCCAGAGATGGCGGGCGTTGCCGAGCTCGAGGAGTTCGCGGATGGTCTCGAACAACTGCTCGCGATGCCCGGGGTTACGCGAATCCATGATCGCCCCTTCGCGGGCACGGCCGCTGAGGTGAAGCTGCGCCATGAAATGCAGGGTATCGTAACGGTCGATGTAGCCGCCGATGGCGCGCAGTTGCTCGCGCTGGCCGCCGGTGAGGCCGCGCCAGTCGAACACCCGGTAGGCGGCGGCGAAGCCGTTGATCTTGTAGAGCATCATCCAGTCGAAATACTCGGGACCGAGCATACGGTATTCGGACGTGTAGCGGATAGTGAAGGTGGGCCAGTCGGCGATGCGCGCGTGGTCCACCACAAGCCGGCGATCGACTACGTGCACCAACTGGAGGAACGATGCGAGCGCGTTGACCACGCCCGCACGATCTTTTCCGATGCCCACGGCGCCCTCCCCGTTAATATCGAGAACGTACCCCTGCGGCGGCAGTTCCGCGAGGCGAACCGCGAGGGTTTCGTCAATCCTTTCGAGCGCGTCCGCAGCTTCCGAGGCAAGGCGAAACGTGACGGGAACGGACTGGCTGGATGCCATCCAGGGCGAATCCTCGAATTGCGCGCGGTAGGCGTTCATTCGCTGTTCCCACAACCTCCCAAGCAGTTCGCGTAGCGCTGGGTCTTCGGGGAACGATACGGCGGCGTGTTTACTATGCGCCGGGCCATCGAAGAGCACGGTTTGGCCCTCGAGGTGCGCGGCTTCCTTTGGGGTGGGCAGGATCGCGCCCGAATAGAAGGGCGGTCCCATGGCGCGGGCAATCGCTGCGTCGGTGGTCTGCGTCGCTGTGGCGTTGCAGACGGGCAGAATACCTGCGGCGAGCAAGACGCAGAAAGCCAGATGCAAAGATCGTTGCATGGAGAATTTCGTTGGTTCTACGGGCGTGAAACGGCTCATTACTGGCCGCTGCTTTCCTCGAAAGCGGCTTGACGTTTAGCGAGATACTCGGCGAGCATGGCCTCGGTAACCTCGGGGTCGATGCCGAGAAACGCGAGGGTTTCCTGATGCTCGTCGAATACGTGAAGGTTTTCGGCATAGTCATCGGTCATGGCGGTAACCATGGCATCCGCCAGCGACACAATGGCGACGTGTTCGCGGGCCTCGGTGGCGCTTGCAGGCTCGTGATGGAACCGAATGGGCGATGCGATCTCGGGCGGCAGACGCCACTGCCGGGCCAGTTCGAAGCCCGCCTCGGTATGGGACAAGCCAATGAGCTGCTCCTCGGCCTCGATCAGGCCGCGTCCGGTGAGTCCGCTGTCTATCTTGGCGCATGCTTCGGGCACGGTCTCGAGCAAGGCGGCACGGCCCAGGTCGTGCAGCAGGCCCGCGGCAAATATGCCCGGCAGGCCCCGGTGGCCGCTGGCGCGGGCAACGATGCGCGCTGCGGCCGCGCAGCACATGGATTCGAGCCAGAAGGTGCGATACTCGATGTTCTTCCATTTGCTCATCAGGTCAATGACGGTGGTCGAGAGCACGATGCCGTAGGTTTCGCGCAGACCCATGAGCGATATGGCGTGGACCAGGTCGTGAATGGGCTGGGTGAAGCCGTAAAAGGCCGAGTTGGCCACGCTGAGGATCTTTGCGGCGATGGGCGGATCGAGCGCGATAATGTCAGCGACCGAGCGCACGGAGCTGTCCGTAGATTCAATGGCCGCACGCACCTGTGTCAGAGTTTCGGGCAGGGCCGGTAACGAAGTCAGGCGTCGTACGAGGCGGGCCACCCGCGACAGGCGCAACGGGGCTTCGAGACCCTCGAGCGAATGCGCGGAATCCCGTTCGGCGCCGTCGCTGGTGTCCGCAGGGGTTTCTGGATAGTAGCGGTCAATGGCGGCAAGGACGTCTTCCTGTGGGCACCGCAGGAGTTGCACGTGGGCGTCGAGAAGGGCTTCGATTTCTTTTTGCTCGGTTTCGCCGGGGACGGCGGCACATCCGAGCACGATGGTCTGCCCCGAGCGGTCGATGGGAATCACCTGATACTTGCGGGCGACCTCGCCGTCGATGAGCCCAATGAGCTCGGCGCCAATATCGAGGTGCGAGAAATCGGCCGCTCCCAAACCGGGCAGCGTGAGCAGAAAATCGAGGAGTTCGTTGGGCTGGAGACAGCCCATCGAGAACAATACATCGATGATTTCGCCTCCCTGCTCTTTCTGGGTGGCCTGTGCCGCATCGAGTTCTTCCTGGGTGATGCGGCCCGCAGCGAGCAGCAGCTGGCCGATGCGCCGTTTGGCCGCATCCTTCAAGAGTGCGGCGCGATGCGTATCGGAAACCGGTTTGTCGTTTCCCTTGTTTTGGGATGGTTGATTCGAGGCGCTCATGGACCCCCTCATCCTGGCCGCAACGCGGCCGCGTATTGCCCCCAGCCTCCACGCGGCGCGCGCGGCGCGCGCGATGCCGCGAAGGACGGCGGCGCTGTCGCTATCCCCTACGAACGGATTCTACCAAGCGCCTGCTCTGGGCACAAGCAGGCTCTGCTGGAATATTGCTACCGTGAAACCGGGCTCAGTAACCCGAGAGACCATGTGAGCGAGCGGTATGGTACGCCCACTTCACTGCCCTGCCTGCCCTGGATAAGCAAGCGGGTGTTCGCGGGGTCGTATTCGAGACATTGATCGTGGCCCGTTCGGAGAAATTCGCCGTGGGAGACGTTGCCGGTCCATGGGTCGGTTTCTTCGGGCCAGTTACAGTTTTCGGACGTGGCGTAGTCCGGTTCGCGGTTGCGCCAGGGACCTTCAAGCCGGGATGCAGACGCGAGGCCGAATTTCCGGAAGCCGTCATTGGTGCGGGTTTCGTAGAGCATGTGGTATGCGCCGTGGCCAGCGGCTTTGTACACGTGGACGGCCTCATGGACCGGGGCGAAGACCTTGCGCGGGTTGCTGAATCCTTCGGGGAAATCCTCGATGGGCGTCGTTTGGATATATACGTCGCGGTGGTTGCGGGTGTAGAAGAGAAAGGCGCTTGTCTCGTCGCATATGACCCAG
>SLSB01000217.1 GCA_007130675.1 Candidatus Hydrogenedentota bacterium
AAAACCATTCCGCAGACCGCACCATAAGTGCCTTTTCTCATGGCTGGATGATACCCTGCTCGTGGTTGACGCATGTATTCGCCATGGTGAATTTGTCTGTACTTTGCTTCAGGTTGTTGCGAATTCCGGGATGAACGTCTTCTGGGCCGTCAAAAACGGGATGGTGACGCTAGTGGCGCCCGCCTTCTCAGACGGGCGCCACTTTGACCAACGCATCAGCAGGCCCGCAAACCACATGACGCCAGGACGAACCCCGCTCAGCCGTCGGTCTGAATGAAACCGACGGTAGTGGCGAAAGGTCCGTTAATGGGCGCCGGGCCGGTTTCACTGTACCGCAGGAACGCAACATGACCATCCATGTACAGGACGTTTCCGCCGCCGGGAACATGGCTGTATGCTGCGGGCACGGTCGAGACAAAGTCACACATCACCCATACCGTACTTTGCGCCATGGCGCCGGCCGCGGGATTGTTGATGTCGGTGATCATGAAGCGCTCGATGCCCTCGCGCAAGCGGTAGATCGTCGAGCCGCCGGCGTTCCCGGCCCCTTCAGCCACACTCATATCCTGGTCCACGATCGCGCAGTAGCCCTGACCGCCGCTGGCCAGAATCGCCTGAAGCTGGGCTTCTCCATCGGTCGTGATTCTTGTATACCATTCCTGACCCTGAATCGTAATCCCGGGAAGCAGGCCGGGCGGGTCGTCCGCTTCCATGCCGTCGATCACCCAGCCGAAGTACATGTAACTGGCATCGATGCCGCGCATGCAGTAGTCACCACTCCAGTGCGCATAGCCCGTGCAGGACACGCCGTTCACGGTTTGGCCGTCAACAAGCTCACCCAATCTTGCGTCTGACGGGCAGAATATGATGTTGCTGTCGGTCAGATATTCGGGATAGATGCTGAGAATGCCGGGGCCGAAGCTCAGGTCGCCGATATCGCTCCCACCAGATTGTGCGTACACCCCTTCCAGGGTATACCAAGCACCGAACTGCATGGGCGGCCACTTCTCGCCTTTGGACTCATTAGCATACATCTTGTAGATGAGCCCCCACTGTTTCAGGTTGTTCGCGCAGGATGCGCGCCGCGCTGCTTCGCGTGCACGGGCCAATGCCGGCAACAGAATTGCCGCCAGAATCCCGATGATAGCGATCACCACAAGCAGCTCAATCAGTGTGAAACCTCTTCTTCGCATTGGATCGTCTCCTCTTCTCCATTTCCATTAGCCCCAATCAATCTAATTTTTGCGTTCCCCGTCGGCACCCCGGTGCATCGGAGGATGCCGGGCTACAGGCACCGGCATCATGAGTCTAACGGAATCTTAGCAGTTTGTCAAGACTATGTTCGCATATTTTTAGATTTGTTTGCGACAATTGTATAGAAATGACCCTTATACCTTTTCTTATTCACTCTTATGGGTAAGTTATAAGGCCGTCATAAAGGGCCAAAAAACTTTTTCAGAAGAGGGGATCTCGCCTGAAATTGCTGTTTTATGCGCAAATTCCCGCAGATATGCGTCTTTTCATGGCCAAGCATTACCCGCACAGGTTGACAGATATATCTAAGAGATAGTGGCGTGCGGCGGGAATGTAATCCCCATGTGAGGCTGTTTTTTTGAATCTTCATATGCTTACAGATGTCGATTTCCGTCAATCCACGTAGCAGAATTTACTACACTTGTTGCTTTTTTGTGCCGCTTCATGTCATAATCCTGCTCACAGGCACATGAAGTGTAAGGGGAGGGTCCGTTGAAGATCAGGAAGTTTGGCCGTCCGAGGCGTGCAGTTACGACAAGCGATATTGCCCGCTTGAGTGGCGTTTCACGCTCCACGGTATCGGCGGTTCTCAGCGGCAATCGCCATGTGCGCGAGAGCACCCGGCGTAAAGTGATCGAGTGTATTCGCCAGCAGAATTACGAATCGGGCATGATCGCCCGGAGTCTGGTTGGCGAATTGTCGCGGATGGTGGCGGTACTGGCCTCGAACCTTGGAAGCCCTTTCCACATGATGTTCTTCCGCGGTGTAAACGATGTGCTGTGCCACGAGGACTACCACATCTTGTTTCACAACGTGCGCCCGGAAGATCAAGAGGATCCCGAGACACTCGCAAGTCTCCGCGCCTACCGGCCCGCCGGGTACATTGTGCTCAAAGGCGCTGAAGGGCCGCGGGCCGAACACGTCCGGCAGATCCTCGAGGAGGACGTGCCTTTGGTCACGGAAATCGGGCTCCAAGGGCTGGACACGCACTCGGTGGGGTTTGACAACCGGGCCGGCGTCAAGCTGGGCACGGATTATGTTATAGACATGGGACACCGCCGCCTAGGCCACCTTGCGGGCCCCGCTTTCTCATCCGCGGCCAGAGAGCGAAAGATGGGATTTGTCGAGAGTCTGATCGATCATGATATCCCCGTCTCACAAGCCGTCATCTCAGATACCGGCGAAACGGCCCCGGCCGGTTATCGCGAGGCGCTGGCGATGCTTGGAAATCCGCAGACCCGGCCGACGGCGCTCTTATGTTTCAACGACATGGTGGCCATGGGCGTCTACCGTGCCGCGAACGAGCTCGAGTTGGAGATCCCCCGCGACATCAGCGTCATCGGCTTCGATGGCATCGATTTTGCCGAATTGCTCGGGCCGCCCCTTACTACGGTGAGCATTGTGCCCGAGCAGTTGGGGAGAAAGGCCGCTGAATTGCTGATCAAGGTCATCCGCAACGAAACCGGCCGCGGCACCATAAAGGAGTGGGTGGAGCCCGAACTCATCGAACGGGGCTCGGTGCAACGAATCGAGGAGCCTTTGTCTGCCGCCACGAGCGTGTGACGGCTACCCGTCACGCGCCCTTGCCTGACACCACGTGGCCAATGTGAACGATAGAATCCGCGAGTTGAATCGCCAAGAGGCCCTCAGGGAAGCGGAACTCGACGAGCGAACGTCAATCACTGCCATACCAGCCAGTGCGCTCTCACGGGCGAATATCGAGGCGTTGCAGGCCGAGCTGAAAGCGTGGGTGCTCGGGTCTTCCGTCCAGAACTTGAAACGCTGGCTGAGCATCATCCTGGAACGCATCGTAATCAAGGGCGACCAGGTCGAGGTGGTGGGCAAAACGGCGGGTATCATGGCCATCCTCGACACCCAAAAAGAAATGCGAACCACCGATGTCACAGCAGTTCGCACTTCGTGTAACAAATGGCAGCCCGTAGGGGACTCGAACCCCTGTGACAGGACTGAGAATCCTGCATCCTAGACCACTAGATGAACGGGCCGCTTTATACGAAAAAACGTAACGCCTTTTTGGCTGCCGGACTAGGACTCGAACCTAGACTACCCTGATCCAGAGTCAGGTGCCCTACCAGTTAGGCTATCCGGCAACGTTGTCGCATTCTACCCAATGCCAGGCAGTGCTGTCAAGAAACAGACCACAAAAGGGCCTGCGTCATGAGAAAGGGTTTTGAGGAAAAGTGGTGATCGGACTGCCGCTTGGTGT
>SLSB01000626.1 GCA_007130675.1 Candidatus Hydrogenedentota bacterium
CGTTTTCAACGATGCCTACGCCCCCATAGTTCCTGCTGCGGCCCCAATCGTGCACGGGGCGGTGCATGTTCGCATCAACGCCCATTTCAGCAAGGGTCTCGAGCAAATAATCACGCACCGCACGGTTTTCTGCGGTGCCCGCGGGGTGTGGCACCTGTGAGGTGGCCTCGACATGCACAAACGCTCGTGCCGCCGAGTATGCTTCGGGCGGGGCCGTATCAGGCAACGCTGCAGGCGGAAGCCGCATATACGCGATAAATGTTGTAAAGACCAGCACGGCTATGAGAAGGCCCCATGCCAAACCTGCGTTGCCATCTCTTTCGTGGGGTGTATGCATTCGTGTTTCCTTCGTGTGGAGTATGCCAGGGGTTACTGTATAGCGAATGACTCGACCTGTTTCACGATTTCCTCGTAGTTGCGCAACGTCAGAGGGGCAATATCGCGTCCGTACGGGGCCGAACTCGGCATGACGACCAGTCCGCGGCCTTTTCCTGCCGTGCCCTCGCGCAGGGCCGTCGCGACTTTCTCCGCGAATTGCGGGGTGGGCAGATTCTCGATGTCCGAGACCTCGAGGTTGCCGAACAGCACCATCTGTTCACCATACCGCTCGCGTACGTAGCCCAGCGTTACATCGCCCTGGGGCGGCGGTTCGATGGGGTCCAGGCCCGAGCACCCGGTGGCCGCGATGTGCTCGAGGATGGCGCGCAGGTTGCCATGCGAATGCACCCGCGCATAGCCGCCGTAGCGTTGAATTGCCTCGACCATGGGCGTGACATAGTGGGTCACGTATTCTTCGAACAAATGCGGCGGCACATAGGGGGGCGAGGCATATTCGGGACCGAATATCCGCCACAAACGGCCTGGAAGCGCTCTGGCCACGGCTTCCACGCGGGGCAACAGGTGCGCGGCCGCTTTCTCGAGCGCCCGGTGCATGAGCTCATTCTCGGTCATGGCGATGATCGTGTAGGTGCTCATCTCGAACAACGGCGCCACGTGGCACAGCGGGTCGGCCGTGTCGATGCAGACAATCCCCGAGTCGCCCAACTGCTCTTCGGTGGCCACAACCCCGCTGGTATCCGGGATTCCGCCAAATGGGGCCTGAGGCAGTTCGAGCCACGCCTCGAAATCTTCAATATCCTTGAGCAGATGCTCGATGGTCCAGATCGTATCAACGCCTCGGTCGCGGCGGCTGAGCATTGTGAGCGCGCGTTTGCCTGCCTGCAACGTGGTGCGCTCGAAGCGGCTTCCATCTTCTTCCCACCGCTCGACGGTTCGCAGCGGTTCGAGCGGGTCCGGCGGCGTGTCTTTCAAGGGCACGCCCCGCAGGACGATGCGGTCGGTACGTTCCCGGGTCAACTCGAGCAGGGGCCGCCACGAAGGGTCGTTGAACACATTAAACGGGTCCGGATCGTCCGGATCCTGGTCAACGCCATTCAGCTCATAGAAACACACGGGCGGCCGATCCACCGTCTCGCCTCTCAGTGTATGCATAAGCCGCTCGCGGCGCGTCATCGTTTTCATTACCTCCCGCAGTTGCCTCATCTTGTGCTCACGATAGCCGAAATCCGCTATCAAATCCAAGGCGAAATGTGTATGATAAGCGCCGCCGCCAACGGACAAGGGAGAACGATTGCATGCACAACAGAAAATCATCTTGCCGCGAAATGATACACCGCTGTATGCGGTTCTGTGGAGTCGGTGCATTTCTGCTGACGGTACTCTCGTCGGTCAACGCGGCAGCACACGCAGTGCCGTTCCGGCAGCAGGTCGAGGCGGATTGGCTCTTTCAGGAGCAATACCGGTACGGCGCTCAGCAGCACGAGGTCACTCCCGAATCCGACGCCGCGGGCGCCTGCGACGGCGTGAAAGACGGCACGTTTGGATTTCACACGAACATCGAGGGCTCCCCATGGTGGCAGGTGGATTTGGGGGATGTGTATGCCATCGAGCGGGTATTGGTGTGGAACCGCTGCGATGGCGCAGCTCCGCGCGCCGCCCACCTCAGGCTGCGGACGTCCCTCGATGGTGAAAGATGGCGGCAATGGTACGTCCACGACGGGACGGTCTTTTACGGTTTCACGGACAATGCACCCCTCGAGATCGCATGTGGTGGACGCGCTGCCCGGTTTGTGCGCATCCAACTGCCGGGGCGCGAATATCTTCACCTGGACGAGGTTGAAGTGTTCGGAACCGCCGCGCCCGACGTGAATCTCGCCCTCGGCAAACCCGCGCTTCAGAGCAGCGTTTCTCAGTGGTCGGAGGTCCGGGTGCCAGCAGCGCCTGTCGACTGGGCGGCACGTGTAGCGCGCGTGTTGCACCACAGCCAAGCCCTTCTCGACGAACTCGAGGCCGAGGGGGTCGTGCTGGATGACGCGCGCCCTGCCTTCGAAGAACTGTCCCGGCGAGAACCCGGCGAAGACGTTTATCGCGATGCCCGCTGGTTGCAACGCAGGCTGACATTCGCGCACCCGCTGCTCGATTTCGACAGCATCGTCTTCGCCAAGCGCGTCCCGGGGCTCTATAACCACATGTCAGACCAGTATTACGGATGGTGGTCGCGCCCCGGCGGCGGGTTGTATGTGTTGCATGACTTTGCTAATCCGGACGGGCCAACGACCGAATGGCTGAGCGAAGCCATGGGGAATGACGGCAGTTTCCTTCGCCCCACGCTGTCGTTTGATGGCACGAGAGTGCTTTTTGCGTGGTGCAGGCATTATCCGGGTTTGGCCGATGAGAAGGACAAACTCAACAAAGACAACGTGCCCGAGGATGCCTTCTACAACGTGTTCGAGATGGAGCTGGCCACGCGGCAGGTGCGTCAGTTGACCCACGGCAAATACGACGATTTTGATGCCCGCTACCTGCCCAACGGCGACATCATTTTCCTCTCGACCCGGCGTGGACAGGCGGTGCAGTGCGGGATGGCCAGTGCGCAACGTACGGTCCTGTATCCCGATCTTCCCGATTCGTATGTCCGGTGCGGGGGCGGTCCCCAACGGCCCGTAGCGGTATATACCCTGCACCGCATGAGTCCTGACGGCAGCAATCTCTGCGCCATCTCGCCGTTCGAGATGTTTGAGTGGACGCCCAGCATAGCCCACGACGGGCGGATTCTATATTCGCGGTGGGATTACGTCGACCGCGACAACATGCCGTATATGGGGCTCTGGTCGATCAATCCCGATGGCACCAACAGCAGTCTTGTCTACGGCAATTACACCCATTCGCCGCACTGCACCTTCGAGCCGCGTTCGATCCCCGATTCACGCAAGATTGTCTTCACCGCCACGGCACACCACGCTCAGACTCTGGGCAGTCTTGTGTTGCTGGACCCCTCGGCTGGAACCGAGGGCACGGCCCCGATCACCCGCCTGACTCCCGAGGTGGTGTTTCCCGAAATCGAGGGCTGGCCGGACACCTATTTCGCGAATCCCTGGCCGTTGTCGGAACGGTTCTATCTCGTGGCGTGGGGCAAGGTCGA
>SLSB01000079.1 GCA_007130675.1 Candidatus Hydrogenedentota bacterium
CGGTTCCGAGGACAGTCATGGCCGCGCCCTGTGGGCCCTGGGTATTGTAGCGGGCCGCTCGCGCTACAGCAGCCTGCGCGGGTTTGCATGCCGTCTGTTTGATGAAGCCCTGCCCGCGTGTCTGACGTTTCGCGAATCCAGGGCGTGGGCCTACTCGCTGCTCGGTATCATGGAATACATGCGGCGGTTCTACGGGCATCGGGCCGCGCAGGACGCGCGCATGGACCTCGCCCACCGGCTTTTGACCTGCTTCGAGAAACACGCGGCCCCTGACTGGCAGTGGTTTGAGAACTTTGTGACCTACTGCAACGCGCGCCTGCCTCACGCGCTGTTTCTCTGCGGACAGTGGCTCAACGAAGGCAAGATGGTCGACGCAGGATTGAAAGCTCTGGACTGGCTTGTGCAGGTCCAGCGCGCGGGCGGACAGCATTTCGTGCCGATAGGGTGCCATGGCTTTTACTGGAAAGGGAAGCAGCGGGCGCGGTTCGATCAACAACCTATCGAAGCCAGCGCGACGGTGGCGGCATGCCTCGAAGCCTACCGGATGACGGGGGAAGACCGTTGGTGGGAAGAAGCCTACCTCGCATTTGACTGGTACCTCGGCAAGAACGACCTGCACATGCCCATGTACAACGCCGGAACCGGAGGCTGCTTCGACGGTCTCTCCTCGGACCGCGTAAACCAGAACCAGGGGTCCGAATCCACCTTGGCGTTTCTCATGGCGCTGGCCGAAATGCAACTCTCCGAACATGTCATTCGCGAGCCCGACACCGGCTTGGCCATCGAAGAACCCGCAAAACTCACCGAGCTCGAGACCGAGGCCGGTGAGGCGCTGGAATTCGAGATTGAGACCGAGGTCGAATAACCTTTCCCATCAGGCAGCCCGAGTTAATGCCCGTTTTGCGCGGCCTCATGCATTGCGCGGATGGTTTCTGCCAGGAGTTCACCCACTTCCCGGTGAAGGGCCACGCTGGGGTGGAAGTCGAGCGGGTAGGCGATGAGGTCTGACCGCCGGCGCCCGTCAAGACGCGGGGCAAGATCAATCACGGGCACGTCCCGCTCTTCGAAAAAGCGCGCGACTGTCGCCGTAATCGGTGCGGTCCCCTCGATGTCGACCAACTTCGGGAAAATGACCGCGAGCAGTGGGATCTCCCTGCGTTCGGCGAAATCCACAATCCGCTGCAATTCCTCGGCATGCGTCTGCCAGATCTCGGGTTTCGAAAACGCTTCCAACAGAGCACGATAATAGTTTCGGCCCGGTTCGTAATCGCGAAGCATCCGGTAGCGCCAGTAGAACCAATCCAGGCAATAGCTCCAATCCGTGACAAACTTCACCCAACCCTCGGGCAGTTCGAGACCGTGGACAACCTTGAACTCGTGGGCTTCGGCGGCGGTATGAATATCGTTGATATAGTATTGAAGCACCAAGACGCCTGGCGGATAGGGATAGCTCTTCACGGCCTCGTATTGCTCGACCGGGCCCCATCCCCCCATGGCAACACTCGCTACGGCCCAATCGTCTCCCAGTTCGCGCCCAAGCACATTGGGAAACCGATCGCGATAATCCTTGCAGCCGTGACCGGCCGTAAACGAGTCGCCCAATACCACCACAAGCTTCTTGCCCTCGACCTGCTCGCGAGTCAGTTCCGCGTCGCGGTATCCGAGCGAATTGATGGGATGCCAATAGAGGTCCACCCAGCGTTGCGAACCTGTTGTGGCCGCATAATTCATGGACTCGACATAAACTGCATAAAAGAAGACCTCGAGAGCGACGAAAGCGTACGCCATCGAGAATGCCATCACAAGAACGTTCAGGGTATAGCGGCGCGTGCGCGAAGGGGTGCGCCACAGGCGCAGGAAGACAAATCCCGACAGCCCCGCGCAGGCGGTCACGGCAAAGAACAAAGCCAGTATGAGTAGCCAATGCATTGGTGTCCAGCGTTCTCCCCCGGGACGCGCCTGTCGAGACAAGGGGCCCGGTTCCCCCCAAAAAACAGCCACGGGGTGCGCGGGCAGAAGCCGATGCCCTCCCCGGTTGTGCATGGTAGCCGCTGCCCCGAAGTGCAATCAACCCCCCGGAGTCCCCATTGGCGGTCGCGGCGCTTTTCTCGCGTAAGCGTTTTCTTGACATTGGCATATTCGTCAGGTAAAATTTGCCTTCGCGTTATGTCCGCAAACGGGCGAGATCTGTGCAGTTACGGCCGCGGCAAGCGGTTCAGGAGAAGAATACGGTGAAGACATACGTCCCCCGGCAGGGAGATATCGAAAAGAAATGGCTGATCATCGACGCGGAAGGCAAAGTGCTCGGCCGCGTTGCAACGGAAGCGGCCAAAATCTTGCGCGGTAAACACAAGGCCCAGTATACGCCCCACCTCGATTGTGGCGACCACGTGGTGATTATCAACGCAGCCAAGGCCCGGGTGACCGGCCGCAAGGCCGAGGCAAAGAAATACTACCGCCATTCCGGCTACATGGGCGGCCTCAAAGAGATCACCTACGAAAAGTTGATGGCGAAACACCCCACGCGCGCCATGACCTTTGCCATAAAGGGCATGCTGCCGCACAACAAGCTCGGGCGGCAATTGGCCCGCCGGATGCGCGTGTATGCGGGCGCCGAGCACCCGCACGAAGCCCAGAACCCTGAAATGCACACCTTCTAACAGGCACAACACCAAGCATTCAAGAGAGGAAACGCAAGTGGCAGTCGATGCAAAGACCAATGAAGTAGTGGCGACCGGACGACGCAAGAACGCCTCCGCGCGTGTGCGCATGAAACCCGGCACGGGTTTGGTGACGGTCAATGGCCGTCCGATGGATGAGTATCTCGCGCGCGAGGTGCTGGTGATGCTCGCGAAACAGCCGTTCGATGTGACGGATACCGTGGACCGCTTTGACATCCGCGCCCGCTGCTCGGGCGGCGGATTAACCGGACAGGCTGGCGCGTTGCGCCTGGGCATTGCCCGCGCGTTGGTCGAGCTAGACGAAAAATACCGGTCCGTACTGCGTAAGCATGGTCTGCTCACCCGCGACGCGCGCGAGGTCGAGCGCAAGAAGTACGGCCAACCCGGTGCGCGTAAACGCTTCCAGTTCTCGAAGCGCTAAGCCGCGCCCAACCATATCGTTTTTTTCACCACGCCCCGGAGAATACGCTCCGCGGGCGTGGTTTTTGTTGTGGTCGGCGGCAAGGGACAAAAGGGACAAAAGAGACAAAAGGGCGGGTCGCATATTCCTCGAGGATCAAAACCAAAGGCAGACCGACACACACCTTTGGTGCAATCGCCTTTGAGGATTCTGCATTCACGGGCATTGCATTTCTAAGGCATTGTGTCTACAGTATGGTCCGTTCTGAATAATTCCGGGGGAAAGAGCCGCTGGGCAAGCCCGCAAAGGAGCGCGCATGGGGAACAATCGCGGACCTGATATCGTGTACCGGTGGGAGGGAAACCCGGTCATCTCGCCTGAGACCGTGGGCTTCCGTC
>SLSB01000645.1 GCA_007130675.1 Candidatus Hydrogenedentota bacterium
CGCTGTACTCTTGGAGCACTGTGCCAACGGTCAGGCCGGCGTCTCGGATGGCCGATTCTGCTTCGGCTTGCGTCCTGTTCACCACCCCGGGCACGGATACCGCGGGGCCTCTCGAGACCACCAAGTCGACACTGCTGTCTGGTTCGACGAGCGTATCACCCTCGGGTTGCTGGCTGATGACCTCACCGGCGGGGACGGTGTCGCTGAACTGCTCGGTAACGGCTCCAACCGCGAGACCCGAGGCAATGATGGCCGCCTCGGCCTCCGCCCGGGCCATGCCCACCACGCTTGGCACGTTCACCGGTTCGGGGGGACCTTTCGAGACCCACAGGTCAACAGCACTGCCTTCGGGAACGCGCGTGCCGCCAAGAGGTTCCTGGCGGATGACATCGCCCGCCTTGACGCTGGTGCTGTATTCCTCGGTAAGCGTGCCAACGATAAGGTGCGCGCCCGTAATGGCGGATTCGGCATCCGCCTGGCGCATGCCCACCACGTTGGGCACGGTCATTGGCCGGGGACCTTCCGAGACCACCAGAGCCACCCCGGCGCCTCTGTCAACAAGCGTCCCGGCCAAGGGATTCTGGTGAATCACACGCCCCGCTTCGATCTCATCGCTGTATTGCTCGTCCACTATGCCCAGAGCAAGCCCCGCGGCCGCGAGTTCAGCTTCGGCCTGGGCTCTCGGCATGCCCACGACGTCGGGCACATTTACTTGCTCGGGTCCTTTAGAAACCACCAAAGCCACGCTCACGCCCTGATCAACGCGCGTCCCGCCTGCCGGGTCTTGGCTGATGACCCTGCCCGCCTCGGTCGTCTCGTGGCGTTGCTCGGTGACCGCGCCTACGACGAGACCCGCGCCCGTGATGGCGTCTTCCGCATCATCGCGCATCATGCCTGCCACATTGGGCACGTTTACGGCGGGTCCTTTCGAGATTACCAGCGAGATGGCACTGTTTTCGTCGACATACCTGCCGCCAGAAGGGTTCTGGCCTACAACACGCCCGGCCTCAACGGCACTGTATTCCGTGGTGACGCCCCCAATCGAGAGATTTTGCGCCGCAAGCGTGGACTCGGCCTCGGCACGGGTCATGCCGACAACGTTGGGCACCATGACCTGGTTCGGCTGTGGGCCATTGCCGTTGCCGGGCCCCGCCGGACACCCGACGACAACCACCGCGACAAGCAGGAGTGAAAAGAGTGTGATTCGAGCACCTGGAACACTGCACGCCGTCATAAGCCTCAACCCCCAAGGAAATGGATTTGTTGCCTGTGCTTGCCCTCAACCCGGGTGTGCAGCCGAATGTGCAAGACCTCTGGATATTCATGAAATCTACTCCGCAATGATGGGATTGTCAAGATTTGCCGGTTTGGTATACAGCGGCAAATTACCGCATTCGCGACACCTTGGCTTCTGTTAAACCGCTTGGCACATATCGGACCTATAAGACATATACGTCATATAATGGATGAACACGCCAGCGTAAACGCAATGCTAAACAGACCGTCACGCACACCGGGATCTTCGGATTGACGAGAAGATTCGCGTCGGAGATGTCTGCAGCGCTGTGCTCAGAGCCTGATCCAAGAGTTTGACCGAAGTTTGGACACGTCGTCCGGCATAGGGGTATACTCTGTGAGAGTTTACAAAAGACGACATCGAGTGCTCGAGCACTCTTTTCAAGAGGAGGTATCGTGTTACCAAAAGGATTGAGTGGCATTGGCAATCTTCCGGGCATGCTCAAGCAAGCCATGCAAATGAAGACCAAAATCGAGGAACTCAAGGAAAGCCTGGGCCATGAAACCGTCGAGGCATCGGCTGGCGGAGGCATGGTAAAGGTCGTGGTGAATGGACGGTTCGAGCTCCAGTCAATCAAGATAGAGCCGGAAATCGTAGATGCCAACGACGTTGAGATGCTCGAGACGATGGTTGCCGCGGCGGTCAATGAAGGCATTCGCCAGGTACAGGAGTTGGTGAAAGAAAAGATGACGGAGCTTACGGGCGGTATCGATATACCGGGGATCACCTGAGTGCGCATCGTTTTTTTTGGAACTCCCGAGTTGGCGGTTCCGTCGTTGGCGGCGGCGGCGGAATCCCACGACGTGGCAGCGGTGGTGTGCCAGCCGGACCGGCCGAAGGGCCGCGGCAAGAAACTTGCTCCGCCGCCGGTCAAAGAGTGGGCGCAGGCGCATGGCCTGCCGGTGATGCAGCCTGCCAAGCTTAACGACGGCACATTCGAGACCTGGCTGCGTGAGCAAGCACCGGATCTCTGCCTCATCGCTGCGTATGGGCGCATTCTCAAACAGCCGATTCTCGATGTTCCGCCGCGTGGTTTTCTCAACATGCACCCGAGCCTGCTGCCCAAGTACCGTGGCCCCTCTCCGATACGCACCGCAATTCTCAACGGGGACAGCGTGACCGGCGTTACGATTATGAGGCTTACACTCGATATGGACGCCGGAGACATTCTGCTTCAGGAAGAAGAGCCCATATTGCCGGACGATACGTGGCTTTCTCTTTCCGAACGGCTGGCCGAGAAGGGCGCAGGAATGCTGGTCGAAGGGGCCAACCAAGTAGCGGCGGGCACGGCCCGGTTTACTCCGCAGGATCACTCGCAGGCTGTGTATTGCTCGATGTTTAAGAAAGCTGACGGCGCGATACGCTGGACACGGCCCGCGCGCGAGATTCACAACCTGGTGCGCGCTGCGGTGCCTTGGCCCGTCGCGCATTGCCTGTACAAAGGTAACCTGTGTCGCATTCATGCGTCAAAGGTTGTCGAAGAGGCGTTCGACGCAGCACCCGGGACGGTTGTGCGCGTCGAAGATGACCGCGTGGTGGCGGCCGCAGGGGAAGGCGCGCTGGCCATACTCGAATTCCAGGCCCCGGGAAAAAGGACGATGCCCATGCGAGAGTATCTTCGTGGTCACCCCATCAGCGTCGGCGAACGCTTCGAGGATGCATAGACGGTGCCGATTGATCCGGTTCGCGATGCCGCCATCGATGTCTTGCTCCGCGTATTCGAACGCGGCGTGTTCCTCGATGCTTCGCTTAACAGAACCTTGCGCCGCAAAGACTTGCGCGAGCGGGGGCGGCGTTTTCTGACCCAGCTTGCCTATGGAACAGTGCGCCATAAACTCCTGTGCGACCATGTTCTAGGCGCGCTGCTGCATCAGCCCTTGGAAGACCTCCCCGCGCCCATTCGCACGCTGCTGCGCATGGGGATTTTTCAGTCGCTGTTCTGCAATCAGGTGACCCTCCCGGCACTGGTGCATACGTCGGTTGATCTGGCGAAGAAACGAGGCCATGCCGGGCTGGCGCGGCTAACAAATGCCGTGTTGCGCCGCGCTCCCCAGCGTATCGAGGACGTCCAGTGGCCGGAAGAGCCTTGCGATCGGCTCAGTATCCGGTATTCCATGCCGCACTGGCTCGTAAGCGAGTGGGCCGCCTCGATGGGCATCGAAAGCGCGGAAACGCTTTGCCACGCGCTGAATGTGGAAGCGCCGGTCTCGGTGCGCGTGAACATGTTGCGCACCTCGCCCGAGGCGCTTGCCACGGAACTCGCCAAGAGCGGTGTCCTTGCGGAAAAACGCACCCTCATTCCCGAGGAGCTGACGTTCACTAAGGGACCGCCCCCGGCGCGAAGCAAGCGATTTCAGGAAGGCGACTTTCTGGTGCAGGATCCCGCATCGATGCTGCCGCCGCATCTCCTGGAACCCAAACCAGGGGAATGGATATTAGACATGTGTGCCGCGCCGGGAGGAAAAACCACGCACCTCGCGGCCCTGACTCGAGGCGAGGTCCGTATTGTGGCGTGCGACAGCCATCCCGGACGCTTGCGCCAGATTCGCGAGAATTGCATTCGGATGGGGCACCACGGCGTTGCCATGGCAGCCGCCGACGGGCGCCGCGCTCCATTTTGCGGGCGATTCGACCGGGTGCTGGTAGACGCGCCGTGTTCGGGCCTCGGGACGCTGCGGCGCCACCCGGACCTGAAATACCGGATTTCGCGCCAGGATATTTCGGAATTGTCAGTGCTGCAGGGTGAATTGTTGAGGTCAGCAGTGACTCTCTGCCAGAATCAAGGGGTTATTGTGTATTCAGTATGCACGTTTGCCGCCGAGGAAACGAACGAGTTGGTGGCCCGCATACTCGAGACTGAGCCGGTCGTTCTGGAAGACGGCCCAACATGGATGGATGCATGGAGAACAAACCAGGGAACATATCGCACGAATCCCGTGCAGGATGGATTGGACGGCTTTTTCTTGACAAGGCTTCGGAAGCGGTCCTGAATCTGACCTTCTTTCTGTTTCGGTTCTTGGGCTGGTCGGTTCGGTGGACGCTTGCTACGGCATTCTTCCTGCTGGTCATGGCGGGGGCGGGCCTCTACGTATTCAACACAGCCGTGGCGGGTGGCGAATATGTCACCGTGCCGAACATTGCGCACCTGTCGGTGACCCAGGCGTCATTCGAACTGGGCAGGGTCGGGCTGGCAATGGGCCGCCATACACCGATGTTCAGTGACCAAGTGCCGCCATACCATGTCATTTCGCAACGCCCCGAGCCGGGTGCTGTCGTGCGCGCCGGCCGGGAGATCACCGCAACCGTAAGCCAGGGCGCCGAGGTTCAGGAGACCCCAGCCTTTGTGGGCAGGCCTCTCGGAGAGGTGGAAGGCACTCTCGCCCAGGGGGTGCGTCTGGGCAACAAGGCATGGATTCAACACTCATCGCCGCGCGACCAGGTGATCGCCCAGGACCCGCCGCCGGGCCGTCCCTTGCGGGCTGGGCGGGAAGTTCATCTCTTGCTCAGCAGAGGCCCTACCCGGAGCACTATCACCATGCCCGATATCGTGGGCATGTCGGTGGATGACGCCACAAATCTGCTGGCCCCCCTGAATGTAAGTGTGATGGCCAACCGCGTGGACAACCCGAACGCCCGGTTCGACCGGGTGCTGGCGCAAACCCCCCCGCCGGGGACCATGCTCCAGGCAGGCGACGCCGTAACCTACGACGTGCGCGCGTCGGCCCAACTGTCTTTGCCCGATTCACGGCGCAAGGTCGTGATCGCCTACACGGTGCCAGGCCCGGCGTTTGGGTTTCCCCGCGAAGTGCGCATTGATGTGATTGACCGCCACGGGGTTCGCCAGACCGTCTTTCCGAGTGAAGAGCAATATCGAGCGGGCGAGCGCCCGAGATTCGAGGCGGGAAGCGTGATCCGCCTGCCCTTGTCCTTTGTCGGGGAACTGACCGTCGAAATACATATCGACGGCGAACGAACCCGGACCTATTATTATGAGGGCGACAACGATCCCATCATTACAGACCACCCCTCAGGCGGGGGCCAGGAGGAAGACGTTGCCTAAGCTCAAAATTGCACCTTCACTTCTCTCGAGCGATTTCAGCCACTTGGGCGAAGAGATTCACAAGGTCATCGAGGCCGGCGCCGACTGGATTCACCTTGACATCATGGACGGGCACTTCACTCCGAACATTACCATCGGACCGCCCGTGGTGAGCGCGTTGCGCCAACACTCGACAGTCCCCATGGATGTGCATCTCATGCTGACCAATCCCGAAGACTTTGTTGAAGCTTTTGCGGATGCCGGAGCGGACATCATCACATTTCACGTGGAGGCGGCACGCCATCCGCACCGGCTCCTGAGCCGCATCCGGGATCTTGGCTGCAAAGCGGGGGTGGTGTTGAACCCCGGGACTCCGCCCGATGATATCGAGTTTCTGGCCGAGGCGGTGGACATGGTGCTGCTTATGACCGTTAACCCGGGCTTCGGCGGGCAGGCCTTCATCCCCGAAATGCTGCGGAAGATCGAACTTGTCCGCGCCATGCTGGGCGAGGAGCGCGACCTCGAGGTCGATGGCGGCATCGACCAGCAGACCGCTCCTGACGTGGTTCGCGCGGGCGCGAATGTGCTGGTAGCGGGCTCGTATATCTTCGGGAGCGACAGTTATCTCGAGGCCATCGAAAGCCTGAAAGTCTGAGCGCTTAGCGCTCGGCGATCGTGCGGGCCATCTTCCAGCGCAGGGAAGCGGGCCGCAAGGGTTCGGTCAAGATCAAATCGGTTTCTGCCAGCACCACCTCGCCAAGCGCAAGCCTGAGTTTGCCTAAAGACTCGCCCGCATCGAGGGGCGGATGTAACACCGCCGGGGTCTCGGTGAGCAGGGCAAGGTCGGCCTTGCGGTGCTTGGGGATGGTGACCCATACGTCTTCAGCCAAGGCGAGCCGCGTGCGGGAGGTTTCGCAGTTTTGCACGATCATGTCGGGTTCTACACGCTCGCCCCGCGCGAGCACGCGAATCCGTTCGGTCTCGCGAAAACCCTCCTCGAGCAGGGCTTCGGTCATGCTGAACCGCAAATCTATCGTGGCGCAGCCCATTAACACGGAGACAAGACGTATGCCGTTTCGCTCCGCGGTCGCGGCCAGACACCAGCCCGCGGCGCGGGTGAAACCGGTCTTGAGACCGTCCACATCCTCCATGCGCCCGAGCAGCCTGTTGGTGTTGGACCGCGCGGCTTCCCCTTCGCGAAAAGTCAGTTCTCTCTGTCCCGCCCACTCCATAACCAGCGGCTCCTGAATGCACTGCCGGGCGAGCAGCGCGATATCGCGAGCGTTGGTCCTGTCGGGCTGCTCCCCGGGACCCGGAGGAAGGCCGTTTACGCTGTTGAACTCCGAGGAAGCCATGCCCAGTTCCTTGGCACGCGCATTCATGGCCTTGAGGTAGGCTTCTTTGCTGCCCCAAAGTCCTTCGGCAATAGCCATGGCCGCGTCATTTGCCGATACCACCGAAATCGCCGCGAGCAGTTCAGCAAGGGTTCGCTCCTCGCCTTCTTTCAAATTGACCCGCGCCCCTCCGATGCTTGCCGCATATTTCGAGACGGTAATGACATCATCCAGCGCCCAGCGCTCTTCCCGCAGCCCTTCCGCGACCATAAGCATCTGCATGAGCTTGACCATGCTGGCCGGGGCGCGAATTTCGTCGGCATTGTATTCGCGTATGGGAATCCCGGAATCTGCCAGAACGGTCACGGCACTGGCGCACTGGCGTTGCAAATTCGCTGCCCAATCGGCGTGACCGGAAGATGCACACACGCATACCAACACAAACAACTTGCCCAATAGTCTCATTGTTAAGCGTCTCCCCGAATACCTGCGCCGGAAACTGCTCCGGCACTTTGCGCGGCCGGGGGCTCCGCCCCAAGCTGCATGATTGTGTCCACAATTTCCTGAATACTGAAGGGTTTTGTCAAGGCCGCCTGAAAATGCCGCAATTCGTGGCTCTCGACGGGCAGACCGGTGATCGCACACACAGGCACCTGCGCGACCTGCATGGCATGGCGAAACTGTTCCAGGCGCTCGCCCAGGAAAGCATCGACGTCGAGAACCAACGTCTTTGCTCCATTTGCTCGTACGTGCGCGGCCGCCTCGTCCAGACCCGAAAAAAACACCGCGGGTATCCCCCGGTTGGATAACGCCGTATAGAGCCACGCGAGCAGATCACCGTCGGGCTCGACAATGGCATGCAGAAGCTCACCGTCCAATTCGCCCGCCGCAACGGCCATATACTCCTCGGGCACTTCTCTAAGCGTTTCTTCTTCCCCGAGTATGCGGTGAACCTTCCAGAATAGCTCATAGGCCTGAAAGGGCTTCTCGAGGGTCTCGACGGCCCCGGTCAGGTCGACAACATCCGTTTCGGCGGGTGCATCGCGCCCCCTCATGAATACAACGGGAACATGGTGGTCGCCCACGGTCTTTTGCAAGAGGTTAACAAACGTCTCTCCCGGCAGCCCATCAGTATTCTCGTCGGCAATCACAAGGTCGGGAAGCGATCGCTTGCACGCGCGAATCGCTTGATGGCCACCCGAAAAACAATCCGTCTTCCCGCCCCATGCCTGCATCAACCCGGCCAGCTCGAGCGTCAGGGCCTCGTCGTCAGAGACACACACGATGCGACGGCCCTCGATACGGGCGCTTTCGCCGGGGGCATACGAGGCGTCAAAACAGGCATCACGCAGCACCACCGTAAACTTGCTTCCTTCTCCCGGCGCGCTGACGAGTTCGATAGTGCCGCCATGGGCTTCGACAATGCTCTTTGCAATTGAAAGACCGATTCCCGCACCCTCGTAACGCCGTTCGAGAGAGTCGTCGATCTGAAAAAACTTGTCAAACACGCGTTTCTGGTGCTCAGGTGGAATCCCGATCCCTGTATCCGCCACGCTGACGAGCGCCGTCTTGTCGGGTGCGCGGCCCAGCGTCAACGTGACGCGGCCGCCACTCGGACTGAACTTCACCGCATTCGAGATCAGGTTTGTCAGCACCTGAGCCAGCCGCGTCCGGTCCCCCCAAATGCGCGGCAGTGTGTCGCGGGCCTCATAATGCAGGTCGAGACCGCGCTCGGTTGCCGTCGGGCGCAGAGATCTGAGGCACTCCTCGGCGAGGTCTTCTAATTGAAACAACGTATACTTCAGGCGGAATCCCCGCATCTGCATCCGGCTGAATTCGATCATTTCCTCGATCAACGTGCCCAACCGCGCCACATTTCGGCTGATCACCTGCAGGGCGTCTTTCTGTTCGGTCTCGAGCACGCCGATACATTCTGAATCGAGCATCTCGATATAGCCCCGGATTGTGCTCAAGGGTGTGCGCAGTTCATGGGTCACGTTGGTGAGAAAACTGTCTTTGGTGCGGTCCAGCGCCCGGAGTTCTTCATTGGCCGCCTCGAGCTGAGCGGCGCGCACCTCGAGCTGCCGCTGCATCTCCTTTTGCTGGCTGACGTCTGTCACCACAAGCGAATAGCGCGCGCCGCCCTCGCGCGAATCCCGGACGCGCGACACGCCAAGAACGACGGGCACGGCCCCGCGAACCCGCGTGAGTAGATTTGTTTCCTGTTGGATGCGTTTTGTCTGTTCGTCGTCGGCCATCTCGAGCAAATGCAGAAGCTTGGCACGGCCCGGCGCTTCCACAAACTCGAAGATATCGCGGCCCACGAGTTCGCCCGGCTCAACGCCGAGAAGATCGCAGATGCGTTCATTGGCGAAACGCACCCGAAATACGGCGTCCAGCGTCACAAAGCCCTCATTCATATGCAACAAAAGCCCGCGGAGACGCTCCTCGGATGCGCGTAACTGGTGGGTCTGCTCCTCGACAAGCCGCTGGAGCCCCTCGGCGTATTTTTCGAGGCTTCGTGACAGCGCAATCTGTTCGGTAACATCACGAAAAACCGCGACCGTGCCTGCGTGGTCCCCCCGGCGGTTGAATATCGGCGTTCCGCTTACCGCAAAATGCCGCTCTTCGCCGCCCACCTCGTGCGAAATGGTGTAATCGGTTGCCCGGCCCTCTTTGCGGTGAGCCAAATGATCAAGGATGGTCTGGTGGTCCAATTCTCGCACTAGCTCGTGCGCATTTCGACCGATCACATCGCCGCGCTCTAATCCCGCCATCTCGAAAAAGCGCCGATTCGCCAGTAGAATCGTGCCATCGGGCGCCGAAAGGGTGAATCCTTCGCTCATATGCTCGGTGAGATGTCGAAACCGGTCGCCAATTTCGACCAATTCCTCCTCGCTGCGCACGACGGCAAACAGAATCGCGGCCAACCCGGCCACCAGTCCCAAGGCTCCTGCCCAACGGGCTGTATCTTGGACCCCCGGGGGAACCTCGTCCGGATCGATGAATGTGCCGGCGAGATCGGCCACGGCGACCATGCCGCCCACAATCAGAAACAACACACCCGCAATCAGAAGCAGTTTCTGCAAACCCGTCACATGCAGACGGGCAAGAAAGTTCCCGACACCGAACACCGGCAGCGCAACGGAAAGCAGCAGGGTAATCCGGCGAAGCACGGGGTCGTCCCAGCGCGTCGAAAACAGAACGCCCCCCACGCCGATGAGAATGAAGACAAGGCACAGGGTCAGGTCCTGGCTGCGCGATGCAGAGGCATCGTCATAGGACACCGCGCTCTTTCGGTTTTCGGGCATTCGCGTCGGCTTCTCTTTCACAAACTAACAGCGCTTTCTCGCTACGCGCACCAGTGCGTCGCAACGTTCATTGAGCGGATCGCCTGCATGCCCGCGCACCCAGTGCCACTCGACATCGTGCTTAGTGGCAAGCTCATCGAGGCGCTGCCACAAATCCTGGTTCTTCACAGCGCCGTTGCGGGTGCGCCAGCCATTGCGCTTCCATTTCCGGATCCAGTCAGTGACCCCCTTCTGCAAATACTGCGAATCGGTATGCAGAGACACACGACAAGGCCTGCGCAACGCCTCGAGCGCCTTCACAGCCGCGGTAAGCTCCATCCGGTTATTGGTTGTGACATCTTCACACCCGGAAAGTTCTTTGGCTGTGCCCTTGTACTGCATCACAACAGCCCATCCGCCGCGGCCGGGGTTCGGCTCGCAGCCTCCATCGGTGTACACTGTAACAACGTCGTTTTTCGATGCCTTCATCCACCTCTCCAACCTTCAGTGTATCAGAATCCCTACCCGTTGGGGAGAGCGACAGAGTAGGCGCGCAGGCGGTCAGGTCTGCGAAGCGAGGAGTTCGCGCAGCGTCTGTGTTACCCGCTCGCGCCCGTATCTCAGCGCCAAGTCCAACGGGGTCTCGCCTTCGTGGTTCACCGCGTGCAGATCGGCCCCGCGCCGAACGAGAAACCCGCTCATTCCGGTCATATCGCGCATGGCGGCGGAATGCAGCGGCGTGTTGCCAAAGTCGTCCCGGGCGTCAATCTGCGCGCCCGCCCTGAGCAACCGTTGCGCACATGCGGGCCGGCTCATGAAGGCCGCAACATGCAGTGGGGTCAGGCCCGTCTTGTCCCGGGCATTGACGTCGGCCCCCGCCTCGATCAGGTAGGCCAGCACCTCCTCGCGGGAAAATGTCACCGCATAAAAAAGCGGAGTCTTGCCCAGGGGGGTGCGGCTCTCGATGGCTTCGGGTGAACGCGCCACCATCGCCTGTACCGCGGCAAGATCGCCCGCCCCGGCCGCATCGTGCACCGACATTCCACATCCGCACACAAAAAGCAGCAGCAGGGCCCAAACAGAGGCGCGCATACACATCAAGCAAGCCTCTGCATGGCGCGTGATTACTCGATAGTAGTTTTGTTGTACCATTCCTCGGCGTTCTCTTTGGTAATCTTGACGGGCTCGAGAATAACCCGTTCGGGCACCTCTTCTCCCTGGAGCATCGCAACGGCGAAGTCAAGCGCCTCGGCCGCGCACGTTGGATACACAAACGTGCACTGCAGCACCCCATCCATAACCTTCTTGATCCCGCCGGCTTCGCCGCCGAGCCCGTCCACACCCACAAAAATCATTTCCTCTTCGCGCCCGGCATCACGGGCAGCCAGAAAACAGCCCACGGCCATCGGGTCGTTATGAGCATACACCACATCGATCCTGGGATTGGCCTGCAGCAGTGTTTCCATGCGCCGCCTGGCCTCGCTTTGCAACCAATCGGCGACTTCCTCAATCACCCGCACATCGGGCACCGTGTCGATGTATTTGCGTGCGCCTTCATGCCGCTCGGCCTGGGGTCTTGTTCCGAGCAATCCTTTCATTTCGACGACCACCGGGTTCTCGATACCCTCGGATTCGAGATAGTCTTTGACATACTGCCCCGCCATCTCACCGATGACGACATTGTCTGCCCCGACAAACATGTCATAGACAGGCTCGGCCAAATCCCGTTCGAGACAGATGACCTTAATGCCGCTCTCGTGGGCATTGCGGACCACTCTGGTCAGGGGCGCGGCTTCATTGGGCGCAACGATAAGCAAATCGACCCCTTGCAGGATGATATTCTCGATTTGTGCGATCTGCCTCGAGTTATCCTGTTGCGCGTCAGTAATCGAGAAGTCAATGATATCCGCATACTTTTCAGCCACGGCCGTGCGGAAAATCTTGTTCTGCTCCGCCCGGTATGGCTCGGCGCTGTTGCATTGCGAGAACGCCACCTTGAATCGCCCACCGTCCGACGCGGCCCGGTCTGCAGTATCGGCGCCACATCCGGCCACGGCCCAGACAACCAGCATCGCCGCCGCCAACTGAACCACATTTCGCATGTCTTCACCCCTGTACGCGCAACGCCTGCCACGGTTATGAGCAGGAAAGCGTTACGTCTTTCTCTTGAATCGAACCGTCTGAACCCACACAGCAATCACAATGATAACGGCTTTCGCCATCCACTGCACATTTTCGTCGACATTGCGGAGGCCCAGCAGATTAGAAAGAATGCCCAGGGCCAAGGCCCCCACCACCGCGCCGGTAATGCCCCCTTTGCCGCCGGCAAGGCTCGTGCCACCGATAACCGCGGCGGCGATGGCGTCCAGCTCATAGGATACCCCCGCATTGGCGTTTCCCTGATGCGTCTGCGCACAATGCAGAATGCCCGCAATGCCCGCAAAGAGCCCGCTGAGAAGGTATACACGAACCTTGACCCAGTTCACAGCGATGCCCGAGAGCCGTGCACTTTCCTCCGAGCCCCCGATCGCGATGACATAGCGCCCGAACCGGGTCCGGTTCAACAAGACGGCCGCGATCAGCGCAATCGCGACAAAGGTGGGGATCACGACAATTCGCTGGGCCAGAAAATCGGCCACGCGCGCCGTATATTCCTGGCCGAAGGGGATATCGATGTTTTCGTTCTTGACAAGCCATTTGGCGAATCCTCGGCTGCCCGTCATCACGGCTAGCGTTGCAATGAACGGCTGCATTCGCAGGCGCGTGATGAGCAGGCCGCTGGTCAGGCCAAACGCCGTGGTTGCCAAGAGCGCAATCGCCAGCGCGGCGGGCAGCGGCCACCCATGGCGCACAAAGGTGAATGCGAACAGAGTGCTCGAGAGCGCCAGTAGCGAGCCTACCGAAAGATCGATGCCCCCCGTGATGATCACCAGCGTCATGCCGGTCGCAAGAATACCGATCTCGGAGATCTGACGCAGAACATTGAACAGGTTCATCGAACGCCAGAAGACTGGATAGCCGTCGCGGTACGGCGAGAAGACCGTCGCAAGAACCACAACCAGCAACAGCGTCCCTAGGGGACGCACCCAGTCCTGCTCAAATATGCGCCTGACGTTGGCCGAAGCTCGATTGCCGTTGAGCATGAAGACAACCCTCTCCTCTTACAGCGGTCGCATGGGCATACGTTC